>NZ_JBUOIV010000029.1:0-64660 GCF_055467485.1 Desulfosarcina sp.
AATTGCCACCAGGTATAGTTCAAAAACGTGGTAGTTAACGCTGGAACTGAAAAGATTTGTTTATTTTAATTGGCTGAAACCGCGTACGATAATTTAAACCTCTGCCGCAGAACAGTTGAACGAGTGGGTAACATACGGGTAGATTTCAATTGAACAACAATATCGAGAGGTTTTGTTGTTTTACCTTCCATTGCGATATGATTTACGATATATATGAATTACAGGCGTAGAACTGTTATAACAGTTAAGTTTTTTAATTTTTGATTCGATATTTCATTGGTGCCGTCATGGAAAGGCTTGAAGCCATCCAATTAGATCTGGCCGAATATCGAATCACCCTTCAATTCCCCGACGATAAAGCGCCTCTTGTCGTCCACTTCGATACCCCATCCAGGCGATTCTATTTTTCGGTCATTGCCTTGATTATTACTGAAATGAAAATGCGCGGCAGGCCGGAATACATTCATATCCGCAGGCATCAGAAAATTCTTACCCAGCTCGATCTGACTCTTTCGGGCAAAAACGCATCCAAGAACGTGGAGGGCATGTGGGCCAAAATCAACATGGCCTGGCGTCACCGCCTTCCGGAGTTAGAGTCGGCAGCGGTCTTTAAGGTCATCGATCGAGACATTATCACTCCTTACGAAAAGGGGGGAAGGTACAGGTATCAGTGTTCCGAGACAGAATGCGACGTCTGGGCCAGTCTATTTGGCTACGATGAAAACAACAAATGGCGGTTCAAATTTGCATTTAGTGAGGCACTGATCGGCTTGAGTGATATTTCGCTGACATTGGGCGATCTGCGGGACAAAGCGGCTTGGGATGAGTTTGTCGATCGACTCGACATTCCGTTCACTACCGAAAATGATTTGAAAGAATCAGTGGTTGCAGCGAAAGCAGAAACGCCCTCGCTAAACGGGCCGCTTCAGGTTAAAGCCCACACAGTCATTTGGAGCGGGGCAGCTGTCGCGGCTGCGATCCTCATCGCCATTGTCGTTTGGCGGTTCGCTCTCCACAAAGCGCCCGATCAGGCCGAAAGCATCGACCTGCGCACTGCGGCCTATTCCAGCAATGATAAACCTTCCCTGGCTGTCTTGCCTTTCGACAACCTGACTGGTGACCCCCAGCAGGAATATTTCAGCGACGGGCTCACTGAGGAGATCATTTCTGCACTTGGCAGTGTGCCAAAGCTCTTTGTAATTGCGCGAAACTCCACCTCCACCTACAAAGGCAAGCCCGTAAAGGTTCAGCAAGTGGCGGAAGAATTGGGGGTTCGCTATGTTTTAGAGGGAAGCGTTAGAAAGGCAGGAGACAAGGTGCGGATAACAGCCCAGTTGGTCGATGCCCTTAATGGCCATCACCTGTGGGCGAAACGCTATGACCGAAGTATTAGCGACATATTTGCCCTTCAAGAAGAGATCACTAAAGAGATTATTTCGGCCTTGCAGGTAAAACTGACGGAGGGGGAAGAAATAAGAATTGCTGCAAAAGGCACAAGTAACCTTCAAGCCTATTTAAAGTACTTGTTGGCGAATGAGCTTTTTTACAAACATACCCCAGAGGATTGTGCTTTGGCAAGGAAATTGGCAGAGGAAGCCGCTGCCTTAGACCCACGGTATGCCTCGGCATACTATGTTCAATCAAAAACGCACATATTGGACATGTGGTTCGGCACGAGTAAATCCCCCGAGGCTTCTTTGGCGAAGGCTATGCAATTAGTGCAAAAGGCTATTGATTTGAATGACGCTTATGCTGACGCCCATGCCTTTTTGGGCTGGATATTCGCAATGACAGGACAGTACGATAAGGCCCTTGCCCACGGGGAAAAAGCTGTAGCCCTCAATCCCAATTCAGCTGAATCACACATGAGATATGGTAAAATTCTTACTCAAGCTGGCAAGTACAAGGAATCAATATCGGAATTACAGACAGCGATAAGTCTTAATCCTAAACCACCGAATGTTTACTTATACAGTTTAGGACTTTCTTACTGTTTTGATGGGCAATCCGACCAGGCAATAAAATGGTGTGAAAGGGCAGTCCGTGAAGAGCCAAATGCTATGTTTGCGCGATTGTTTATGGCTCTTACTTATAGTTTATCCGGACGGGATGAGGAGGCTCAGATTGAGGCTGCTGAAGTGCTTAGAATATATCCCAATTTTTCTATCGAAAAATTTGCCAAGAGATGTGCTCAAGAAGATAAAACGCAGTGCGAGCGGGTGGTAAGCGCACTGCGAAAAGCGGGGTTAAAGTGATGAAAACATTCAGCTTCGAATTACGACAAATATGCAACGCCACAAAGTGTTGCTTTGTTAAACCTATCTTGACAAGGTCTTGATAATAAATAGAATATTGGGATCCTTATATATTGCGCCAGGTTAAAATGACCAAATGGTCAATTTATTGCACCTTACACATACAAACCTGGCCGCCAATCCGAAAAATGGCATTTTTCAGATACGTAAATGGGTATCTGTAAAATGTTAGGATGTCAATAAGTTGCGATTGCTCCAACCTATCCTTGCTTTAGGCTTTATTGTGATTAGGTCGATCTATCTGCAAAAAATGAGGCTGGAGGAAACTGCACGCACAACTCCAACACATCAACATTGAGGAGAGAGTTGGAAATGTTATGATACCATTATGTCTAGCGAGTTTTCTGGCTCATTTTCCAATTCGGTCAATTGAACCCTCCCCCGCGGCAATCCGCGGGGGAATGCTCTGCCTGCAATGGCAGTGCTGCGCAGAACCCTAAGGATAAAAATCGATTTCCCGTTCTCCCGCTATGGCGGTTCAAGGATAGGTCTGGAGGATACCTCATCCGGCGATCTTCTTCAGCAGCCAGGCCATGTTCTCACCCAGGGTTTTCATGATCGCAAGGCCCTCGGCGTCATCCTTGACCTCCCCCTTTTCCCTGCCGAACCCCATGTTCCAGTATTTCGAGCCGGGGATGATCATCTCTCCGATGGTAAAAAAATGGTTGATCGAGTCGAACGTGTGCACCGCGCCGGCCCGCCGAACCGCTACGACGGCGGCCCCGGCCTTGCGCCGCAGCATGGCGCCGTTGGCAATCGACACCATGCCGGCACGGTCGATCAGGGCCTTGATCTCCGGGCTCATGCAGGCAAAATAGACCGGTGACCCTAAGATGATGCCGTCGGCCGCCAGCATCCGGTCGATGCAGTCGTTGAGCATGTCCTTGACCACGGCGCAGTGCCGGTCCTTGTTCTCGAAGCACTTGTAGCAGGCGATGCAGCCACGGATGGGTTTGCCGCCCACCTGGACGGTTTCCGTCTCGATGCCCTGGGTTTCAATGACCTCCAGCACGGTCCGGATCAAAATGGAGGTGTTGCCGTCTTTTCTGGGACTGCCGTTGAATGCAACCACTTTCATCGATTGTCTCCTTCTGGTCGTTGGGTTTCCCCCACCACTTATCAGAAGACCGGCTCTCGGGCAATGGGGGGTAGGAATCCGTGTCAACCGGTCGGTGTTGAAAACAACTCATTTGCCGAGCTACCGGGGTCGGTTGCGGCGTATCATGTTATTTTCGAAAACCGGCCATCGCGGTCAGGGTGTTTTGCATCCCCTGCATCACCATGCCGCCGTCACTGCCGACTGCCACAAACCGGAATCCCATGTCATAAACCATTTCCAGCAAATGCCCGGAGGGCAGAAGAATCCCTGCCGCCTTGCCGGCATCCCGGGCCGCCGAGGCCACCGTGGTCAGCATCGCCCGATAATCGGGGTCATCGAACCGGCCCGGAAGGCCCACGCTGATGCTCAGGTCCATGGGACCGACGAACAGCACGTCCACACCGTCCACCGCCGCGATCTCCCCGGCATTCTTCACTGCCTTGCCGGTTTCGATCTGGGTGACGGTAAGCAGGTTCCGGTTGGCTTCCGGGAAATAGGTTTCGAAATCCATACCAAACCCGGTGGCTCGGGGACTCGAGGCAACGCCCCGCTGCCCTTCCGGCGGATAACGCAAATATCCGACCGCCCGGGCCGCCTCGTCGGCGGTTTGGATGTAAGGGATCATGATGCCCGCAGCACCCAGGTCCAGGGCTCGCTTGAAACGGACCATCTCGTTCCAGGCGATGCGCACGATCGGCGCGCTTGGCCGGTCGCCGATCGCCTGGATTTGATGCATGAGGGTCATACTGTCGCCGGGCCCATGCTCCTGGTCGATGAGAATCCAGTCAAATCCCAGCCTCGCCGCCATTTCCGTGGTGATGCTGGAGGCCAGGTTGCACCACGCCCCGGCCATGAATCGGCCGGCCTGAACCTGCGTCTTGATGAAGGTCATCCGATTTCTCCTTTCGTGTCTGTATCTGTTTTAACGCATTTTAGCCAAACTAACCACGTATTCCGTCGGACGATTCGCATTTTATGCCGCTCGGACCGACGCCGGATCGTATCCGGACACTTCAGGATACGCGTCCACGCCGCAAGGGTGCGACCGGGTTGCAATTTAATTGGAAAAGATATTGAATATGGCGTAGGTTAAACATACCCCAATCGAGAAAATCTCATCATGAAGGAGAACTCATTGAAAACCATCATCGTCGGGAACCGAACGGTCTGCCCAACTAAAATCGTGTGCGTGGGAAGAAATTATCTCGATCATATCGAAGAGCTGAACAACGAGGTTCCGGACGAGCCAGTCATTTTTTCGAAACCCAACTCGGCCATATCCGAAAACCTATGCGCGTTTCATCAGGAACCGCTTCACTACGAAGGCGAGTTGTCCTTTGTGTTCGAGAACGGCCGGTTTTCCGCGGTTGGATTTGGTTTGGACATCACCAAGCGAGCCCTCCAGAACACGCTCAAAGCCAAAGGGCTGCCCTGGGAACGGTGTAAAGCGTTCGACGGTTCCGCCCTGTTCAGTCGATTTGCCGAGATCGAAACGATCAGCCGGAATTTGAGCCTGGAATTGAGCATTAACGGACGGGTGGTTCAGTCCGCAACGATCGCTTTGATGATCAATCAACCCGATGATATTCTGGCCAGCATACTGGGCTTCATGAGCTTGGAAAATGGCGACATCGTTATGACGGGAACCCCGAAAGGCGTGGGCGAGATACACGCGGGGGATTTTTTCTGCGGGAAAATACGGGATAAGGACGCGCTGCTGACACAGGGCGAGTGGCTGGCCGCTTGAACGAGGGGAAAAGATGTACCAGAGGGAACCGAAGCATTTTATCAACGCGCTGGCCAGGGGATTGAAAATCCTGGCCTCTTTTTCCGCCGATCATCCGCGGTTGACCCTTCAGGAACTTTCGGAAATTTCCGGTTTCAACAAGACCGCCGTGCAGAGACTGACGGACACCCTCATCGCCCTGGGATACCTCGGCCGCAACCGGCGCAAGGAATTCTTCCTGGAGCCGCGCATTCTGACGCTGGGCTTCAACTACTTGAGCGGATCCGAACTTCGTCAGCTGGGGGCGACGCACCTGAGAACCTTTTCCCTCCGGATCGGGCAGACGGTCAATCTGGCGGTGCTGGATGACCTGGAGGTAATCTTCGTGTTCAGGAACGAAATCCGGGGGTTTTTCAGTTTCGGGTTGCGGGAGGGCTCGAAACTCCCGGCCTATTGCACCTCCTCCGGCAAGGTCCTGCTGGCCGCCCTGCCCGATGAAGAGCTGGATGAACGGCTGGAACGGATCCCCTATAAACCATTGACCCGCTTCACCATAACCGACAAGGCGAGACTGCGCGCGAACCTCGAGGCGGTCCGCCGGAACGGGTATGGCGTGGCCGACCAGGAGGCCACGCTGGCCCTGTACTCGGTGGCGGTTCCGGTTTTCAACCATGAAGACCAGGTTGTCGCGGCGGCCAACATCTCCTTGCAGGCAGAAGAACACAAGCCCGCAGCGGTAGCCGAGATGGTCGATGCGCTCCGAAAAGAAGGCGCGCGCCTTTCCGCCGGTCTGGGCTACGGCGGTTCCTACCCGGGTCACCCGTTCTGCATCCAGTCCGCCAAATGAAACCGCATCCACAGTCATTGAAAACCCGCCCTGGACGCCGTCTGTCATACCCGTTTCTTCCCGGATCCATCGCCGCCGTCAACCGGCTTGCAATAAATTGAGCTCTCGGCGGACATCACGGTTCGGCGCAACGGGTTGCGGACGTTCGGAACGGCGTCGGGATTTGATCTTGACAGTTGCCGGCCAACTCAATAAATAACGAAAAGCGATATTAAATAACGCACATCGTTACTTTTAAAGTGCTCCATTACCCGGCGTCCGGGCGAACCATCCGCCTGGAGCAGCCGGAACCACGGAACGGGTTACCGTCAAAAAAGGATCGGGAAAGATATGGCATCGACAATGTCGAACACGTTTGAGCAGTTCAGATCCAGGATTCGCCATTTTGTCGAACAAGAACTCGAGCCGGTTGCATTGAAGGTCGAACGCGAAGCGGTCATCCCGGATGAGATCGTTGAAAAAATGCGGCAGCTGGGTCTGTTCGGGATGTCGATCCCCAAAGCTTACGGCGGTCTGGGGCTGACAACCCTTGAAGAAGTCATCATCTACGAAGAACTCACACGCACCAACGCGTGCTTCCGCTCGCGCATCGGAACCAGCAACGGGATCGGATCGATGGGGATCCTCTACGACGGTACGGATGAACAAAAGCGAAGGTACCTCCCCCGCATCGCCTCGGGCGAATGGGCGGCGGCGTTTGCCCTGACCGAACCCAATGCCGGATCGGACGCGGCCAATATCAGCACCCGCGCCGTCATCGACGGCGATCACTGGGTGCTGAACGGAACCAAGCAGTTCATTACCAACGCCGACAGCGCGCATGTGTTTACCACGCTGGCCGTCACCGACGAAAAGAAGCGGGCCCGGGGAGGGGTGACGGCATTTATCGTCGAACAGGGAATGCCGGGGCTCAAGACAGGTCCTGCCGACACGAAGATGGGGCTGCGGGGATCCCACACGCACGAACTGGTGTTCAATAACTGCACGGTGCCTGCAGAAAACGTGATCGGCGGCGCGGAAAGGGTCGGGCACGGTTTCAAAACCGCCATGCGGGTGTTGGACAAGGGCCGCCTGTCGATGGGAGCCTGCGCCATCGGGGCGTCCCAGAAAATCATGGAGCTTTGCGTGGCCCGCGTAAAGGGTAAACTGGCAGGCGGCGAACCCAAAGAAAACTTGCAGGCGGTTCAATTCGCGCTTGCAGATATGGCCACCGACATCTATGCCGCCCGCCAGATGTTGCACCATGCGTCCACACTGAGGGACAATGGGCGGAACGTGACTCACGAAGCCTCGATGGTCAAGGTGTTCTGTACCGAGATGGCAAGCCGGATAGCCGATCGTGCCATGGATCTATTCGAAGAAGAAGGCAGCCTGACCCGAAACAGGATCGAAATGTTTCTGAGGGACGTCAGGTTGTACCGGATTTTTGAAGGGACCAGCGAAATTCAGCGCATGATCATTTCCAGAAATCTCTTGCATCAATAGGGTGTCTGTTTGTCAGTCCGGTACCAATGATGCCGGTGGATGAATTCATTTAAAGGAGAACGGTGGATGAAAGAAATTGTCATTATCGGCGCGGCAAGGACCCCGGTGGGACGATACATGGGCGCCTTGAAAACAATTCCCGCCTATGACCTGGCGGCATCGATTTTAAATGCGGTGGTCGAGCGGGCCACCATTTCACCGGCCATGGTCGATGAAGTCATTATGGGCCAATCCTACCAGAACGGCGAATACGTGAATATCGCGCGCATGGCCGCCCTTACGGCGGGCTGGCCGGAATCGATCCCCGGCATCACCATGGACCGGCGCTGCTGCACCGGACTGGACGTCGTCTGTTTTGCCGCCATGAAGATCTTATCCGGACAGGCTGATGTGGTGGTCGCCGGCGGTGTGGAGTCCATGAGTTCGGCCGAGTTTTACTTGCCGGGGGATATCAAATGGGGAATCGGCGGGAAAAGAGGGATGCCCCGCGGTCACGGGGACCTCTCCATGTGGGGGATGCCCTTTTACGACCGAATTCAGCGGGCCCGGGTGATGTCCCAACCCGAATCGCGATACGGGGTGTTGCCCTCGATGATGTCCTGGGCCGAAACGGCCGCCGCAGAAGAACACATCAGCAGGGAAGCCTGCGACCGCTGGGCCCTGGCCAGTCACCGGAAAGCCTGTAAAGCGGTGGAAACGGGTAGGTTCGACGAAGAGATCGTTCCGCTCCGCGTGCCCCAACCGAAAGGGGAACCTGTCACGGTGGATCGGGACGAAGGTCCCCGGGCCGACACGAGCCTTGAAAAGCTGTCACGGCTCAAGCCTGTGCTCGGCGGGGTCTGCACGGCCGGCAACTCGTCTTCTGAAAATGACGGGGCCGCCGCGGTGGTCGTGACCTCGGCGGAAAAGGCGAGGCAGCTCGGCATCACGCCCATGGGCAAACTGGTCTCCTTCGGCGTTGCCGGGGACGATCCGCGCCGGGCCTATGCAACGGTTCCCAAGGCGGTACGCATCGCCCTGGAAAAAGGCGGGCTGTCTCTCGATCAGATGGAACGCATTGAAATCCAGGAAGCCTTTGCCGCCCAGGTGTTGGCGGATCTGAAACAGATGGGCCTACCCGAAGGCGACTATGACCGCGTCAATGTCAACGGCTCCGGTATTTCTCTGGGCCACCCCATCGCCTGCACCGGGACCCGGGTGTTGGTGACCCTGCTCCACGAGATGCAGCGCACGAACGCACGTTACGGCCTGGAGTGTATCTGCGGCGGCGGCGGGCTCGGCATCGCTGCAGTTGTAGCCGGCGTGTGAAATACCAACGGACAAGGAAAACCGATGATCGATAAATTCATGACGGCCGGCGAGGCGGTTGATAAATTTATTCAGGACGGCGACCAGATCGCGCTGGGCGGATTCACGGTCAACCGCAACCCCATGACCATCGCCAGGGAGATCATCCGCCAGGGGAAAAAGAAGCTGTACCTGGTCGTTCATTCCCAGGGCCAGGCCATGGAACTGCTGATCGGCGCCGGGTGCGTTCAGCGCGTCGAGCTGGCCTATGGCGGCGTGGCCAGATTCGCCCCCACCGGCTATCGCTTTAAAAAAGCCTTCCTGGAAAAGCGCATCGAGGTGGAAGACTACTCCAACTACCAGATGACGCTTCGCTTCATGGCCGGTGCCATGGGCCTGCCCTTTGTGGCCACCACATCCGGCCTTTGCTCCGATATCGTCCGGCTGTCCGGGTTTTCCGCCGAATGCCGGGGTCAGGGAAAGGTGCCGGCCCACAAGCTCAAGGTCATCGACGACCCGCTCGACGAGAACGGCGGCCAGGTGGTGATCCTGCCGCCGCTCAACCCGGACGTCACCCTGATCCATGTGCAATATGCGGGTGATGACGGCACCTGCCGCATCGAAGGGCTGACATTTGCCGACATCGAGCAGGCCAAGGCGGCCAAAAAAGTGATTGTCACCTGCGAGGAGGTTGTCCCCAGGGAATTCATCCGCCGGGAGCCGGACCGGAACTGCCTGGCACCGTTTATGGTCGACGCCATTGTCCTTGCGCCCTATGGGGCGCATCCAACCGCCTGCCACCAGTTCTACGACTACGACCCCATGCATTTGAACATGTTCAAAACGATGGCACCGGACGACGACCGGTTCCAGGACTATCTCCACCAGTGGGTCTATCCCTTCGAGAGCCAGGAGGATTATCTGGCCAAGGTGGGCATCCGGGACCTGTTGACGATCAGGGCCAACCCGGCCTTGGGGTACGCTGCCGGGCTGGACAGACGATAGGAGAGAGACGATGGGCAACTACACGGCCAGTGAAATTATGGCGTTGAGCGCGGGCCGGCTCGTTCACGACGGCGACATCCTTTTTGCGGGCACGGGGCTGAGCATGTTGGCCGCGACCGTCGCCAAGCGTATCCATGCCCCGGAGGCCGTGGTTTTTTTCGAAACCGGCGGGATCGATCCGTCTCTGGACGAGCTGCCCCTGGCCGTGGCCGACCCGCGGGTGATGGTCGGTACGTCGGTCAATTCCGGGCTGGCCGATGCACTCAGCCTGCTGGGCCATCCCAAGCTCCGGACCATCGCCTTTTTGGGGGCCGCCCAGATCGATCGGTACGGCAATCTCAACTCGACCCAGCTCGGATCCTATGATGAACCGATCCAGCGGTTTCCCGGGTCCGGGGGCGCCTGCGATGCCGCCAGCCTGGCCTATGGCGTAATCATTTTCATGCAGCACCAGCGGCGGCGGTTTGTGAACCAGCTGGATTATTTCACGAGTCCCGGCTGGCTGTCCGGCGGACAGTCCCGCCGGCAGGCCGGTTTCAAGCGGGGCGGCCCCATGGCGGTGGTCACCAATCTGGGGGTCCTCAAGTTTGATCCGGAGACCCGGGAGATGTTTTTAGATGAATACTACCCGTTCACCGATCCGCAGAAAATTGCCTCGGAAACGGGATTCCCCCTGGACCTTTCGCGGGCCCGAGCGTGCGCCCCGCCGACCGAGGCGGAACTGACAACCTTGCGGGAGGATGTGGACCCCCAGCGCCTGATCCTGGGTCCCCTGCCGGTGGAGGCGTCCGTTCGAACCGATGATTGACGCTTTTCGCTGCCGCTAAAAACCTGTTGAAAATAAGGTAAACCGTGGAGGACTTTATGATCACCAGTTTCAGGGGGGCATCCCCGGCAATCGGCCCCGAGGTCTGGATCGACCCGACGGCGCGCCTGATCGGCAAGATCGAACTCAAAGCCGGTTCGAGCATATGGCCGGGGGCGGTATTGCGCGCCGATGACGAACACATCATCATTGGAGAGCGATCGGCGGTCCTCGATCTGTGCCTGCTCGAATCACCGGAAGGCCATCCCGTTGTCGTCGAGGACGGGGCCCTGATCAGCCACAAGGCCTGCCTCCACGGCGCACGGGTCGAAGCGGGCGCCCTGGTGGGGATCGGGGCGATCGTTCTGGATGGCGCCGTCATCCGATCCGGCGCCTTGGTCGGCGCCGGTGCGATCGTAACGCCCGGCATGGACGTTGCCGCAGGCATGCTGGTGCTGGGGCAGCCTGCCAAGCCGGTGCGCCGGTTGACCCCTGCCGAAACGCATAAGATCCAGGCCCAGGTGGAGGAACTCTACCTCAAGGCATCCGAATACCGCGCCATGGCCGCGGCCAACGGCAAGCCGGCATGATGCCGGACCGGCACCGCCGCTGGGCCATCCTGCTGATGGCCTGTCTGCTTTTCGTGTTATCCATGTTCTACCGGGCGTCCGTGGCGGTGATCACCCCGGACCTGATCCGGGACCTGGCCTTGGACGCCAGGGGCCTCAGCCTGGTTTCAGCGGCATTTTTTTACGCCTTCGCCTTCATGCAGATTCCCATCAGCATGTACCTGGACGGCATCGGTCCCCGGTTGTCGATGACGGCCCTGTCCCTCTTGGCCGTCGCCGGCGCCTTGATCTTTGCCTGGGGCGAATCCCTGTCGGCCCTGGTGATCGGCCGGATCCTATTGGGTGCGGGAATGGCCTGCAACCTCATGGGAAGCCTCAAGCTGATCACCCTTTGGTTCGGGCCCCTCCGATTCGCCACCCTGGCCGCCCTGGTCATTTCCATCGGCACCGCCGGCAACGTCACCGCGGCAACACCCCTGGTGCTCCTGGTGCAATCCATTGGCTGGCGGATGACGTTTACGGTTTTTTCCGCGATCAACCTGCTGCTTGCCGTGCTTTTTTTCATCGTTGTCCGTGACCGTCCGCAATCGGGCGGTGACGGTGAACCGCTGCGGGCCGCGTCAACCAACCTGCGGGAGATTCTCAGCGCCCTGGGTCGGCTGTTTCGCGAAAAGGATTACTGGATCATCTCCCTGGGGACCTTCTGCCGCTATGGTATTTTTGCCTCGGTCCAGGGACTGTGGGCCGGTCCCTATCTGATGAAGGTAATCGGGGTGTCGGCCGTGTCGGCGGGCAACCTGATCCTGTTGATGAGCATCGGTATCATTGTCGGCAGCCCGGTGTTCGGGTGGCTTTCCGACGTGGCGTTCAATTCACGCAAAGGCGTCGTCATGGGCGGGCTGACCGGAACAGGCCTGGTCCTGGTCGTTCTGGCCGGGCTCTCCCCGGGCACTTCCGTGGCGGTTCTGGCCGGGCTTTTTTTCGGTTTCGGCTTCTTCAGCAGTTCCGGGGGCATCATGTACGCCCACATCAAAGAACGCATGCCGGTGGAACATGCCGCGACAGCCATGACCGGCGTCAACTTTTTCACCATGGTGGGGGTTGTGGCTTTCCTCCAGGGGCTGGGAAGCCTGATGCACCATTTCTACCCCCAGGCGTCGCTGGGGGCATCGGCCTTCAAGGGCGCATTTTTGACCTGTGCGGCCTGCCTGGGACTGACTGTCGTCTCCTACCTGTTTACGACTGAAACCCGACGTCGTCCGACAGCTGGCCGATGAAATCGTGATCAGGTCCATCCATGGAAGCCTAAAGCCTGATCCTGGGGACCGGGAAGGCCTCTTTTAAAAAGACCGATGGGTAGGATACGTTCGATATGACAACCCCATTGCAGATCCTTGAGGCAGACGTGTTAATCATCGGAAGCGGTATCGCCGGCCTTGAGGCCGCCTTGTCGGTTTCAAAAACCGGCAGACAACCGTTATTGGTGTCAAAGGCACCGGTAGGCAAAGCAAACAATACCATTCTCGCAGGCGGTGCGTTTACCTGTGCGACAGGTGAATTCAGCATCGAGGCGCACATCGAAAAAACGCTCGAGAGCGGTTGCCGGCTCAACGACAAATCCCTGGTGGAGCAATTTGTCAGACGGGCGCCGGACAAGATAACAAACCTCAGGAAAATGGGGCTTTCCGGAAATTCCCACCGGACCGGCTTTCACTGCCGGACCTCCACGATGGTCGGTGGTCCGGCGATAAGCGCCGTTCTGGTCCGCGCCTGTCGGAAAGCGGGCGTCCGGTTTCTGGAAAACATGGTGGTGACGGATTTAATCGTCCATGAGGGCCGATGCGGGGGTGCGGTCGGGTTCAACAAGCGTTCCGGAAAACGGTACGGTCTGCGATCCGGGGCTGTATTGCTGGCCACCGGCGGGGCGGGCGCCGCATACCGGCAAAACGACAACGCGCCGGGGGCCACCGGTGACGGATACCTGTTGGCGCTTGAAGCAGGCCTGGAACTGATGGACATGGAGTTCGTTCAGTTTTATCCGTTGGTTTATGCAGGCTCCGGCCGGGGCCATATGATAATCCCGGCGGCATTCGCTGACATCGGCGAGATTGTCAATCGCCAGGGGGAAGATGTAAAGCGTAAATACAAGCTCTATGAAAAGCCTGTGGCCATTGTCTCCCGGGACAGACTTTCCCAGGCGCTTTTCAGGGAGTTGAGTCTGGGGCATGATGTGGATGGCGCACTGCTCTTGGACATGCGTAAGGCGGACGACTCCCGGATTCTATTCGGCGACGATCTGAAATCGCGTTTCAAAAAGAAAATATCGTATGATACCGAACCCGTCAAAATAATTCCGGCATGCCACCATACCATGGGAGGGGTTTCGATCGATAAGGAGTGCCGGACGGGAATCGAGGGGCTCTTTGCTGCCGGTGAGATTGTCGGGGGTATTCACGGGGCCAATCGGATGGGCGGAAACGCCCTGTGCGAAGCGATGGTTTTCGGCGACCAGGCAGGTATGTCGGCATCACGGTATGTTGGTAACGGCAAACCCTTTCGAGAATTTGAAACGCTCGCTGCCATCGCTGCAGAAAGGCGGTTCAACACTGGCGGTTCTGTGGAAATGGATGTTGCCGCGTTGATGAGAACATTGAAAAAAACCCTCTGGGACAGCATCGGCATTGTTCGCAGCCGAGTATCCCTGGAAAAAGGAATCTCACAAATCGATGCCATTCTCTCCGATCTGGAACGTGCCGAAGCGGTCCGTCCGGTTGAACGCTGCAGGCAATTTGAATGCAGGAGTGCCGCACTTACGGGAAAAGCCATTGCTCTGTCTGCTTTGGCACGAACCGAGAGCCGGGGGGCCCAATACAGAGAAGACCATCCTCATGAACACGGTGCGTGGCTGAAGCACGTCCATGTTCAAATGAAAGAGGGAGAAATCCACATCAGCCGCATGGAACCGGTTACGTAATGTCCCATTTGTCCTTTGCCCACTGAAAAACAACCATCCACCTGATTATCTTCCTGATCGGCACCGATCATGCGCAATGGGCAATATCAATCACTTTGAAATCTTGCCGACCCATTTTGAACCCTCCCCGCGGCAAGCCGCAGGGAATGCCTTCGCTATCGCGCTTCACGTTCAGGTCAGGACGCTTTAGGGATGCCGAGAATCTGACGCGCCTGGTCCACGGAGGCGACGTCACGCCCCAGGCGGGTGGCCAGGTCGGCGGCCATGGCGACCATCTCGGCATTGCTTTTTGCCGGTACCCCCTTTTTGACAAACAGGTTGTCTTCGAATCCGACCCGGATGTTTCCACCCAGCAGGATCCCCATGGTGATCATGGGAAGCTGGGCCTTGCCAACGCCCAACACGCTCCAGCGGCAGTCGGGCGGCAGCTGGTTTTTCATGAAAAGCAGGCTCTCCACGGACGCCTCGATACCCCAGGGAACTCCCATGCAGAGTTGAAAATACGGTGGCGGCGCAAAGCTGCCCCGTTTCGCGAGATCCACCGCCTGCCGGATATGGCCCGGTTCGAAGACTTCGATTTCCGGTTTGACCTGGTTGGCGAGCATGCATGCGGCCGCTTTCTCCGACCATTGCGGCGGGTTGATGAAGACACGGTCATGAAAATTCATGCTCCCCAGATCCAGTGAGCACATGTCCGGCTTCAGGGAGACCGGTTCGAGTCGCCGGTCGCCGGCATCGGGACCGTGCAGGTTGAATCCGCTGGTGGTCAGATTGACGAGCATATCGCATCGATCCCGGATACGGTCCAGGACCTCTTTGAAGAGCTCGCGTTTGAAGGCCGGCTTCCCGGTATCCGGATCCCTGACGTGGACGTGAGCGATCGCCGCACCGGCCCGGTGGCTTTCCACCGCTGCGTCGGCGATTTCCCTGGGCGTGTAGGGAACCGCCGGATTCATCTTTTTGGTCGGGTTCGATCCGGTTACAGCTGCCGTAATGATGATCAGATTTTCCATAGACGCTCCTGCGTTCAAGTGTTCTTAATCCTGTAAGTGCCCTCCGGTCCGGTATGGTCGTGTTGCCGAGCTGTCACGGCCATTTTTTTAGCGCTTCCAAAACGTTTTCTCTATCTCTGCGATGACCCGGCGCATGTTAATGAGCAGCCTGTCACGCTGCCGGTAAATCTGACTGGGATCCTGATCCGCATAGTCGTAAAAGCCCCTGCCGGATTTGACACCCGTGTGGCCCAGGTCCACCAGTCGGTCGACCGCGGTCGAGGGGCGGTCTTCATTGACCAGACCGATGGACGGGTTGGAGAGAACCTTGGCCGTGAAATCAAGCCCCGCAAAATCATATCGCTTGACGACCCCGAGAACGGGAATACGAATTCCCAGGCTGGCCAGGACGGCCTTGTCGATCTGTTCGGGCCGGGCGTAGCCCTGGTCGATCAGGTGGAAAATTTCACGGCCCAGTGCCCGTTGCAGCCGGTTGACGATAAATCCCGGGATAAATTTTTCGACCACCACCGGTGTGTGGCCGATGGCAATGAGAAATCCCTGCATGCGGTCAACACACCCCGGCATCGTTTCGGGCCCTTTGACGACCTCTGCCAGCGGAATGATATAGGGCGGTGCAAAAAAATGGCAGATCAGGAAACGCGCCTGAAGCGCGGCGGGCGCAAGATCGAAAACATTGAGATAAGAGGTGTTGCTGGCCACCACCGCCTCCGGGTGGCAGCGGCTGGCGACGTCTGCCAGAAAATCCCGCTTGGCGTCGACGTCTTCGCTGATGGATTCCAGAATCAGGTCCGCCTGGTCCATCGTGTGCGTGGGTTTTACGGGATGGATGCGGCCCAAAATGGCGGGTACGGACGCTTGGTCCACCTGGTCCTCCTCCACCAGGACGGCCAGGTGCGATCTGACCCGTTCCAATGCCGTTTTCAAGGCCCTGTCGCTGGAATCCGACAGGCTGACCTCGCAGCCGGCCTTGGCCATCAGCAGCGCCAGGCCGTGCCCCATGGTGCCGGCACCGGCCACCCAGACATGCTTGAACCCTTTTTTGTTCTCCATGCGGCACTCCACAGATAAATAAACAATCGAAAACAAAATGATTGACATTCAGAAATCGATTTTGTAGTACAAAATTGTTAACAACATTGTCAACATACTTTTCCCTCACACCCGGATCCCATGCCTAAAAAAAAGAACCATGTTTCGCTCAAGCAGAAGATCTACAAGCAGTTGCGACACGATATCGTGTTCGGCAGGATCCTTCCGGGTGAACATATCAAGGAAGCCCGTCTGACCGCCACGTTCCAGTGCAGCAGGGGGCCGGTGCGGGAAGCCTTCAACCAGTTGGACAGCGAGGGTTTTCTGGTCCTTCTTCAACATCAGGGGGCGGTCGTCAGCAAGACGTCTCCGGAAGAGATCGCCGATTTCTATGCGATGCTCGAGCTGCTGGAAGCCCAGGCGGTGCAATGGGCGACACCCCGCCTGGAAGCCGCCGACATCGAGCATCTGGAAAAGATCAACACGGACATCAAACGGATTTCCTGTGAGGACAATAGCAGCATCGAGCCGTGGAGTTCCGCCAACCTGGAATTTCACCGACTCTTCAGGAGAAAATGCGGAAACGGTCAGATCGACCGCATCATCGAAGACATCCGCATGCGAATCACCCGCTACCGGCATATGTCGCTGCTGGTGACCGCCTATGACGAGTACCTCCTGGATCATGAGAAAATTATCGATGCCGTCCGTCGCGGCAACGCCGAAGAAGCGGGTTGCGTCATGAGAACCCATATACGACGGGCCAAAGATGTACTCATGGACTTCCTTTCCAAATTCCCGGGATTCTGAACTGCTGGATTTTTCGATGGCCCTCGGGGCGGCCATGGGTACCACACGGATAGTGGAGTGACATCGACCAATGGACGAAAAAAAGCGTTTTGAGGGACGCGTAGCGCTGATCACGGGCGCCGCCCGGGGAATCGGCCAGGCCATCGCTACCAACATGGCCTGCCAGGGCGCCTCCCTGGCCCTTTTTGATATCGATGGCTCCGTTCTGGAGGTCGCCGACGAACTTGCCGCTCAGGGGGCCGCGGTCACTGCACGGGTGGTGGATGTGGGCCGGGAGTCCGACGTGCGGCAGGCCGTGGAGGACATTGCCAAAAAATACGGCGGCGTGCATATTCTGGTCAACAATGCCGGCATGGTGTGTCCGGCCGACCTCGACGGCGTCGTGGAAGACGACTGGGACCGGGCGGTCCGCGTCAATCTCAAGGGGGCGTCCTTTTGCGCCAAACACTGCCTCGCGCACATGAAGGCGCAGGGCTACGGCAAGATCGTCAATATCGGTTCCCGGGCGAGCCTTGGCAAACAGAACCGGACGGTTTATTCCGCCTGCAAAGCCGGTCTCATCGGGTTGACCCGCACCTGGGCGCTTGAGATGGCCCCGTACCACATCAATGTGAACAACGTGGCGCCCGGCCCCATCGCCACCAAACTGTTTACGGATGCCAATCCGGCGGACAGCCCGCAGACCCGGGCGATCCTCGGCAGCGTGCCCCTGGGGCGCATGGGCCAACCGGAAGAGGTTGCCCACGCGGTGGCCTTTCTGGCATCTCAAGAGGCCGATTTCATTACCGGGCAGACCCTTTTCGTCTGCGGGGGGCTGAGTGTCGGCGGGGTTTATTATTAGCCCGCAGCCGGACGGTTGCGGGCGCAGTCAAAGGAAGCACACTGCCGGGCACCAGGCAGTCGGGCAGGTTAACCATAAAACTCTATCCAAGGAGGAAAAAATGTCCAAGAAGCTGATCTGTACTTGTGCCGTCGTCGCCTTGACGCTTTTTATGATTATCCCCGCAGCCCATGCCGAACAGAAGTTTCTGCGGATGTTCTCCGGCCCCGAGGGCGGGTCCTGGTATCCCCTGGGCTCGGCCATGATGAACATCATCGAAAAAGAGTTGAAAATATCCTCTTCCAACGGACCCGGCGGAGGAGTGGGCAACGCCAAGGCGGTCAACGCCGGACGCGCGGATCTGGGGTGGTCCTATACCCACACGGTCTATAACGCCTATAACGGCCGCGGCAAGTTCGATAAAAAAAATACCAACCTGCGTCACCTCATGTCCCTGTACCCCGGCGTCTTCCAAATCGCCGTTCCGAAAAGCAGTGATATCATGAGCATCGCCGACCTCAAGGACAAGAATATCGTTCCCGGCAAGGTGGGCTTTTCCGGTACGGTCATCGCCGAGAATGTCCTCAAGGCGTACGACATCACCTTTGACAGCATCAAAAAGAACGGCGGGTCGGTCAGCTATGTGGGCTATTCCGATTCGGCGGCCCTGATGAAGGACGGTCACAGCGATTGCTACATGGCGGTCACGTCCTGCCCCCAGGCGACCATTATCGACCTGAACTTCCGCCCCGGCGTCCGCATGCTGCCCGTCGATGCGGCCCATATGAAAAAGGTTCTCGAACTGGAGCCCGGCCTGATGGAAACCGTCATCCCTAAAGACGCCTACAAGGGCCTGACCGCCGATGTGCCCGCCATCGGCACGGTAACCTGCATCGTGACCAACAAGGACCTGCCCGACGATGTCGCCTACAACATCGTCAAGACCCTGTATGCCAACTGGCCCGCGCTGGCCCAGGTGAAGAAAGCGGCCATCGAGGCGTCCAAACCGGAAAATGCAATCACCGGGGCACGCATTCCGGTTCATCCGGGGGCGATGAAATATTATACCGAAATGGGAATCAAACCCTGATGCGCAGGGGCCTGATCGCCGCCGTCGGCCAGGCCCCCATTTTTCTGAATGGAAACCGATTTTTTTTCAGTCTGCCACACGGGAGTCAGATCAAGTGAATCAAAGCGGCTCAAAAATCGAGTATAACGAGAAAAAGGACCCGAGTATTCTGGAATGGATGCTGGACAGGAAAAAACAGCTCTGGCACTACCCGCTGGAGCTGACCATCTGCCTGCTGGCCATTTCGTTGAGTGTCTACCACCTGTTCGTCGCCTATGCCGGCTCCCTCGAAGCCCACGCGTTTCGCTCCACGCATCTGACCTTCATGCTGGTGCTGTGTTTTCTGCTGCGGCCCCTGGGGCGCGACAAGTGGACCGATCCGAAAAACGGGTGGTTTGCCGTCGATCTTATTCTGGTAGTTCTCACCATTGCCATTCAGGTCTACGTGTTGTGGGACCTGGACAGTTTTATTTTTCGCCGGGGGGACCTGTCCGACCTGGATATTTACGCCGGCACGGTCTATCTGTTTCTCCTGCTGGAGGCGACGCGGCGGGCCGTCGGGCGGGCAATGGTAATCATTGCCGGGTTCTTCCTGGCCCAGACCGCCTTTTCCGACCATTTTTTCAGCATTTTCTACGGACCGCCCAGTTCCTGGTTTACCATGGTCGATTACCTGTTCATGCGTGAAAACGGGATTTTCAGCATTCCGTTGATGGTGATGGCCACCTATATTTTCCTGTTTATCCTTTTCGGGGCCATCCTGGTCCGGTCGGGTGCCGGCCGGTTTTTCATCAATGTGGCCATGGCCCTGACGGGCAGCAAGGTGGGCGGGCCGGCCAAGGCCTCTGTGGTCAGTTCCTGCCTGATGGCCTCCGTCTCCGGATCGGCGGTGGCCAACGTGGTCACCACCGGCAGCTTTACCATTCCTCTGATGAAACGGGTCGGCTACCGACCTGCTTTTGCCGGTGCGGTGGAAGCCTGCGCGTCCTCGGGGGGGCAGATCATGCCGCCGGTGATGGGCGCGGCCGCCTTCGTCATCGCCGAATTCCTCAATATCCCTTACCTGCAGGTGGCCCTGGCAGGCCTTTTTCCGGCCATCATCTACTTTTTTTCCATCTTCGTAATGGTCCATTTCGAAGCGCGGCGACTGAACCTGTCCACGGTCAGCCGGGAGGAACTGCCCAGTCTGAAAGAAGAAATCAAACGCGGCGGTCACCTGTTTTTATCCATCGTGGTCATCGTGGTGCTCATGGTTATCGGCTATACTCCCATGTTTGCCGCATTCTGGGCCATCATCTCGATCTTGTTGCTGAGCGCACTGCGAAAAGAGACGCGCATGACCCCCGGTGACATCTTCAGTGCCCTCGAGGAAGGCGCCCGCCTGGCGATGCCCGTTTCCATCGCCTGTGCCGCCGCCGGCGTCATCATCGGGTGCGTCTTCGTTTCCGGCCTCGGTCTCAAATTTACCAATGCCATCGTCGTCATTGCCGGGGGGAACCTGTGGATCGCCCTGGTCCTGGCCATGCTGGCCTCTCTGGTGCTCGGCATGGGGCTCACCACGACGGCGGTGTACATCACCCTGGCCGCCCTGGTGATTCCGGCCCTGGTGCACATGGGCGTTGTCCCCATTGCCGGCCACATGTTTGCCTTCTACTTCGGCCTGGTGTCGGCCATCACCCCGCCGGTGGCCCTGGCCGCTTTTGCGGCAGCAGGGATTGCCGGTTCCAATCCCATGGAGACCGGGTTTCACTCATTCCGTCTGGGAATCGCCAAATATGTCCTGCCCTTTGTCTTTGTCTTTGCCCCGGGGATGCTCTTTGTCGGCAGCTGGCATGAGATTCTGCTCGGCATCGTCGGTGGTTTCGCCGGAATTTATGCACTGACGGTGGCGACCGAGGGGTGGATGCTTTCCGAAGTCGGATGGCCGATCCGGATACTCATGGGGGGCTGCGCCCTGCTTTTCTTCGTGCCGGGCCTGCAGCTGACCCTGTCGGGGTCCAACCTGAACCTGCCCTATTTCATGACCCATCTGATCGCATGGATCATTTTCGGCAGCGTACTTTTCATCCAGCGCGCCCAGCGCGCCGGGCTGGCCATGGAGGGATCGCGATGAAAACACACCGGATGATTGAATGGATGCTCGTGGCGGCAACAGCAGGAATCATGATCCTGCTCAAGGAACTGCACTTGGGCGTGACCCATTACAACCTTTTCCTATCGATTCTCATCGGATGGAGCCTGCTGGTTATTTTCGCATTCCGACGGCTATCCGACTGGAGCCGGTCCGAATAATGCACGAAATCACATCCATCCAAGCAACGCCCGTGGACATTGAATCGGTTCGTCGCATAGAGGGGTTCGAGCACATCAAAGGCGAGTTTCCCCTATACCTGAGCGATGAGTCAAAACTGTCTGCGGGGACGGTCGACTATCTTTTTTTCCCTGCCAATGAGTCCGAGCTCTGTGCCGTTGTCAGGGAAATGGGGCAACGGGGCGTCAAGCTGACCATCGCCGGTGCGCGAACCGGCCTCGTCGGCGGCTGCGTGCCCATGCAGGGCGCCTTGATCTCCCTGGAACGGTTGAACCGGATACTGGACATCCGCTACCACGCCCATGCCCAGGAATGGCGGGTACAGGCCGAGTGCGCGATTCCGCTGGGCGAACTGAACCATTGCATCACGACAAAGTCCTTCCCGGACCTGGAACGTCTCGCGGACAGGGGAGGACGGGATGCCTTGAGCCGCTTCAAACAGGACCCGGCCGCCTACTTCTATCCACCCGATCCCACAGAAACGAGCGCCTCCCTGGGAGGGACGGTGGCCACCAATGCGTCGGGCGCCCGCACCTATCGCTACGGCCCCACCCGGGACTGGGTCAGGGGTATCCGGGTGGTTCTGGCCAGCGGAGAAATCCTTTCCGTCCCACGCGGTAAGTACTTCGCCTCACCCAGCGGGAAATTCTGCATTTACGACGCCAAGGGAAACGTTTCCGAATTGAAGGTGGCCGACTACCCGATGCCCCGCACCAAAAGCACCTCCGGGCTGTTCGCCTCGCCGCACATGGACCTGATCGATCTGTTCATCGGGTCGGAAGGGACCTTGGGCATCATTACCACCGTGGAGGTCGGCCTGCTGACAGGCGAGCCCAAGATGTCCATCGTATTGTTCCTGGATTCTGACGAACAGGCCATCACGCTGGCGGAACGGCTTCGGGAAAACAGGCGACTGAAGCTGGATTTGATGGAGTTCTATTCGCAACACGCACTCGACCTGTTGCGGTGGCGAAAGAGTGAAGAACCCCAAGCCATGGACATGCCGCCCATTCCGGAAAAAGCCGGCGCCGCCCTGTTTATCGAAATGTTCTTTGACCCCACGGATGACGCCCCGGACCTGGAGGTCCTCAAAACGGTGGTGGAAAGCGTGGGCGCCGACCTGGACCGGTCGTGGGCGGGAAGCGAACCGGCAGAGATGAAACGGTTCAGGCATTTTCGTCACATGCTGCCCGAAACGGTCAGCACCATCATCGCATCCCGCAAGCGGCAGTATCCGGGCCTCCACCGGGTGAGCGCCGACCTGGCGGTTCCGGATGAACATCTGCGCGACATGTGGCAGGTATACCGGTCGACGTTGGACGGCGCTTCGTTGCAGTGGCTGGCCTATGGTCATATCGGCAACAACCACGTGCATGTCAACGTATTGCCCCGGGATATGCAGGAGCTTGAAAAAGCGCTGGAACTTTACGGGCATTTTGCCCGCAAGGCGGTCGCCTTCGGCGGGGCCGTCTCGGCCGAGCACGGCATCGGGAAAATCAAGATCAAGTTCCTGCGCATCATGTACAGTGAGGAGCAGCTCGCCCAGATGCGGGCCATGAAAAAAGCCCTGGACCCCGGCGGTATTCTCAGTCCCGGCAACATCTTTGCGTGTAAGGAAACCCGATAATCAGGAACCATTCGACCCCATTGGAAACGATTGAATTCCCATCTCTCTATCGCGTTGAGCAGCATGTTGACCAGACTTCGGTTGTCGACGTGGCCGCAGCGGTCAGGCGGCGATTTGCCGCTTTCCAGCCCGGCGGGGGCGTGACAGCTGGGCAGCGGGTGGCTGTGTGTGTCGCCTCCCGCGGAACCCACGATCTGGTGGCGCTGGTCAAGACGACCATCGAATGCCTCGTGAAAATGGGGCTGGACCCCTTCATTATTCCGGCCATGGGGTCCCATGGGGGCGGCAGCGGCCAGGGGCAGCGGATGGTTTTGAAGGGGCTGGGGATCACCGAAGAAACCATGGGGGCTCCGATCACCGCCACCAGTGAAACCGTTTTGCTCGGCCGCCTGGATTCAGGTGCGGAGATTTTTTTTGCCCGGGATGCCCTGGCTGCCGACCACGTCATGGTGGTCAACCGCGTCAAGCCCCACACCGCCTTCCGCGGAGATGTGGAATCCGGTCTCTGCAAGATGCTGGCCGTGGGATGCGGCCGGCGGCGCGGCGCATTGAACATGCACAAATACGATCTGGGCCGGACCATCGTCCCGGCGGCTGAGCTGATTCTTTCCAAAATTCCCGTTCTTGCGGGGCTTGCCGTGACCGAAACCGCCTCGGGCGCCACCCACAGCGTCCGGTTGGCCCGTCCGGACGAATTCGTCAAGACGGATCGGGAACTCCTCGAGGAAGCCTGGGGCCTGCTGCCGCGTCTGCCCATCGATGACCTGGACATCCTGATCGTCGAGGAGATGGGTAAAAACATTTCCGGCGCCGGGATGGATCCCAATGTCATCGGTTTCTGGCGGCGTGAGGGTGGAGAACGGCGGCCCGATTACCGCTGCCTGATCGTGCTCGACCTGACCGCCGCATCCCATGGCAACGCCCACGGGATCGGCATGGCCGATTTGATCACCCGCCGGGTGTTGGACAAGGTGGATCGGCAGGCCACCTATCTGAATGCCCTGACCTCGGGAGTCCTGCGCGCCGGGCGGCTGCCGGTGCCCGTGGACGATGACCGGCAGGCTCTCGAACAGGCACTGGGCATGTTGCCCGATGCATGGGACGCCCGCGTGGCAAGGATCCGTAATACGTCGAACCTGATGACCTTCTGGGTCAGCCGTGCACTCCTGCCTGAACTGACCGCCAGGCCCGGCCTGACCGTTGCGGAAACCCCGGTGGGCCTGGTTTTCGATGAATCCGGCCGCCTGCAGCCCTGCTAATTGGCTGACGTTTGCACAGGGACGGCGTCACGACATCGTCGATGGTTTGGTTTCCCGCTGGCAACAGAAGGACGTCAGGCCGCGGCGGACCGTATCGTCAGGCGATCCATTTCGATACCGGGGCCTGGGCTTCATGCAGCGGCTGCATGACCACATCCAGAAGCACGGGGGCGTTCCGGCTGATGGCCCATTCCAGGGCAGGGCCCAACTCCGGGACCGTTTCTACCCTCCGGCTTTCAATGTTGAATGCCTCGGCTATCTTGGCATTGTCCGTCGCTGTGAAATCGACGGAAAAATATTTCCCTCCCATGACTCGCTGCCCGGCCTTGATCCAGCCGAAGATCCCGTTGTTAACGACCACCATGACGACCGGAATCCGGAGACGGTATATCGTTTCCAGTTCACCGCAGCTGAATCCAAAGCTGCCATCGCCCATGACCGCCACGATCTTTTTGTCCGGCTGGGCAAAGTGTGCCCCCACCGACGCGGGCAGTGAATAGCCCAGGGCGCCATGGGCGCGATTGGTCACGAACTGTCGCCCCGCCATGGGCAGGGTATAGTAGGCGGCCAGAAAAGGGGTCGGCGTGCCCGGGTCACAGACGACGATACCGTCTTCGGGCATGGCTTTGCGCAGTTCCATGACAAACCGTTCCGGGCGGATGGGCGCCTCCTCGGAAGTCAAGCCCTCCACGCCGGCCAAGTAGGCCTCGCGTGACCCGGCAATCCGGTCGGCGGGCCACTTGACCGCCCCCGAACCCTTCAGCCGGAAAGAGAGGGCACGGTTCAACGCCTCCAGACCCAGCCGTGCGTCTCCCACCAGAGGATTGCTCACCGGGTAGGATCGACCGATAACGTGGGGGTTTACGTCTAGCTGCATCACCTCGACGGAACCGGGTTCCGGCAGACTCCATTTTTCGGTAACCACGGAACCGCAGGCACATCCGATGTAAAAAACCAGGTCTGCCTCACGGACCAGATCATGTCGATATGGCAGGCCCCCGTTGCTGCCAACCACGCCGAGTGCATAGGCATGGTCTTCGGCAATGGCGCCCTTTCCGCTGATGGAGGTCGCCACAGGGCAGCCCAGCAGTTCAGCCAATTCCTGCAGTTCGTTCCATGCTTCCGATCGGATAACGCCTGCGCCGGCCACGATCAGTGGTTTTTTGGCCTGCAGCAGGGTATCCGCCGCCTCGGATACCGATCGGGGGTCGGGCGCCTGCCGCACAGCCGGATAGCTGCCATAGCGGCGGTCGATGAAGACGTCGTCGTCCGGGATCTCGTCGGCCTGAGCATTCATCGTCAGTCCGATATGGCAGGCGCCCATAGCGCCGGTGACCGCCTTTTGGAAGGCCTCGCGAAAGGTTCTGGGCAATTCCGACCCCGAATCGGGTGTGCGGGTAAAGACGGTCAGCGACTGAAAAAAGGCATCCTGGTCCATTTCCGTCAACGTTCCCCGCCAGCGGTGAGCCGTGTCGATATCCGATGTCAGGCAGAGCAAGGGAACCGACGATTGATTGGCTTCCGCAACGGCCGGAATGATATAGGTGGCACCGCCGCCGCTGGGGCCCTCGCACACCCCTACTTTGCCGCTGAGCCGTGCGTAGGCATCCGCCATGTATCCTGCCGAGCGCTCGTCCCTTGTCAGTACGTGGATGATGTCCGGCTTGAGGTCATGCAACGCCTCGTAATAGGGAAGGCTGGTATCCCCGCACAATCCAAAAACCACCTTCACACCCGCTTTTTCCAATAAACGTACGATTGCCTCTTTTCCCTGCATCGAAGATTCCCCTGCAAAACGTTGAACGGTCAGATATCGGCTGCCATCGGCCATTGGATACCCGCCTTGTGGACACTGGCCTTGACACCTCTTTTCAACCGGTTTACATTGTGACGATTCGGATTGTCAAGAAAATTGTTAACAATTTTGTTTACTAAATATATCCCCGCAGAAGGGTCGTCCCATGGCTTCTCCCAAACGCAATTACAAGAAGGATTTTCCACGCCTGATCACCCGGCTGGAAAACATGATCGTCATCGGCAAACTTCAACCCCGAGAGCGGCTGGTGGAGGCCGATCTGGCGAACCTGTTCAAGGTCAGTCGGGCCTGGATCCGAGATGCCCTGAAAATCCTGGAAACCAAGGGGCTGGTGAAAATGATCCCCTTCCGCGGGGCCACGGTCGCCGAACTCTCGGAATCCGAGATCGAGGAGATCTTTCAGATACGGGTGGTGCTGGAAAAGCTGTGCAACCGGCTCGCCCTGAAAAATTTCCAGCCCGAACACGCAGAACAGCTGCGCGGTCTGGCCAGCCGGATCGAACAGGCTTATGAAAAGAACCGTTTTGCAGAAATGCTCGAGGCAAATACCCAATTTCACGATCTTATCACTTCGATTGCAGGCAACCGGATGCTGATCGGCATGCTTAAGCAACTGCGGTCCCGGTTTCACCTTTTCAATACGTTTGCCTGGTCTTCACCTGAACTGGTCCGGCAGATCATTGGCGAACACGAGCAGTACATCGAGGCGCTGGAAAAGGGCGACATCGAAACGCTCATCCGCCTCGCCGAAAGTCATATCAGCTATTCCAAAGATTTGTATCTGAAACAATTGAAAGGCCAGATGAAATAACACCGGCCCTTTCCCGGCCTGTTCCCTCACGGCCGGGGCCCTGGCCAGGTGACCGCGGCCGGGTCCGGCATCATCGACACCATGCTGGCGTATTGTCTTTGAACCATCCATGCTTATCGTTTGGAAAATTTTTCGATCATTACTTTCCTTAATGCAAAGGAGGTCGCCATGTCCAAAGCCATCAGAATTCATGAAACGGGAGGACCCGCGGTCATGCGCTGGGAGGATGTTGACCCCGGCGCTCCGGGACCCGGGGAGGTAAGGTTGCAGCAGGAGGCGGTTGGGCTCAACTACATTGATGTTTACCATCGAACGGGACTGTATCCACTGCCTACCATACCCGCCATTCTCGGCCTGGAAGGTGCCGGTGTCGTGGAGTCGGTAGGTGCCGATGTTTCGGAATTCAATCCTGGAGACCGGGTGGCCTACGCAGGTGTTCCGCCGGGCGCCTACGCTGAGGTGCGTTGCATGCCGGCCCATCGTCTGGTACCGCTTCCGGACAGCATTCCCACCCAGCAAGCGGCGGGCATGATGCTTCGAGGCATGACGGCCAGATATCTGCTTTATGGGTGCTATCGCGTCAAAGCCGGCGACCGCATCCTGATCCATGCAGCAGCCGGCGGCGTGGGTTCCATCGTATCCCAGTGGGCCAGCCACCTGGGCGCCGAAGTGATCGGCACCGTGGGCTCGGCGGAAAAGGCAGAGATTGCCAAAAAGAATGGCTGCGCGCATCCCATCTTGTACGGGGAGGTTGATTTTGCCGACCGGGTAAAGGAGCTCACCGGTGGACAGGGTGTGGATGTGGTTTACGACAGCGTTGGTCAGGCCACCTTCATGAAGTCCCTGGACTGCCTCCGGCCCATGGGGATGATGGTCACCTTCGGCCAGGCATCGGGCGCCGTGCCGTCCATGGACATCGGGTTGCTGGCGGCGAAGGGTTCCTTATTTCTCACCCGGCCCAGCCTGATGACATATACGGCCAAACGTGAAGATCTGCTGGCTCACGCGCGTGATCTGTTTGAAGTGGTGGAAAAAGGTGCCGTTACCATTTCCATCGGCCAGACCTACCAACTGAAGGACGCCGCCGCAGCGCATCAGGACCTGGAAGGAAGAAAAACCACGGGCAGCACGGTGCTGCTGACATAGCGGCAGGAAATGCGCTTGCTGTCGCGGGTCAACCGGCGAGCCGAACGGTTCCAGCCCCTTTGGCAACCGTGTCGGCCGCCTGATTGACCATCGCCAGGTCGCACTCGATCAGGGTGGCACCTGACTGCACCTCGGTTCGCCTGACCACACCCGAGCAAGTCAAGGTGTCTCCCGGAACAGCGCTGCGAAGGACTTTCCATTCCAGCCGCCGGATCTCTGCGCGGTGATCCATCGCCCGCTCCAGCAGGCGCGAGAAAAAGTTGCCGATCAGCGCCCGCTGAACCACTATGTCGGGCAGACCTTCATCTCTGGCACTTTCACGGTTGTAGTGAATGGCATGCCGGTTCCAGGTTATGGCGCTGAACATGAAAAGTTGCTGGCAATCCGGCTTTATCACCAGTTTTTCCAATTCGGTCCCGACTTCCCAACTCTGCCCATCGTGGATTGACTCTTTCATGATCGTCCGGCCTTACATGCGTTTAATGAAGGTGGTGACCTCTTTGGCGGCCAATTCCTGTCTCTGGTTGTAGAAGCAGGTTTCGTGGACAATAAAATACAAGCGGCCCCGCTTGCCCTGCTTGGTATGGATATCCGTGATTTTGGATGCGACGACGATCGTATCCCCGGGTTTGAAGCGGATGTAATTTTCAAACACGCTTCCTCCACCCACCAGCTTCCTGGCCGGTAACGGGACAGCGGCCTCCACCGGCGACCCGTCAGGCAGGAGATGGTCAGCAGGGACATCTTCGAAGGCAAATGCCTGGCCGAACAAGGGCGGGGCAACGATTGTGTTGAACCGGGTCGTTCTGGCATAGACCTCATCGTAATAGAGCGGATTCGGGTCGCCGATGGCCTGGGCAAATCGTTTGATATCCTTTCGGGTGACCACATATTCTCGCCGTTTCTCCACCCCGATCAATTTGAGGGCATCGGCAGGCAGTTCGTCGTTCATGTTCGCAACCTCTCCCACGGGGTTAACGCCAGCCGGGCAGAGTCCCATCCGGCGCAGCGGTCATCCGGCGGCCTGTCATTCCCGCTGGCCAGGAGGCCCGGGCACTTCCGGGCCGACTATAGCACCCTGGTTTTCATTTCGTCGAATGGAAAATGCCGGACAGCAGGTTGGCCTCGATGCCTGAATCATGAAAACCGATCATGGGTATCTTCTCCTCATCGTCAGTTGCCCAATGGATCAATCCAACGCAGCGTGTTGACGCGTCCCATACCCGGCTCTTCCCGTCGGGACCGGTGCTGCGGATCCAAGCTTGAACATCCCCGGCAAATCCGATAAACATGGCTTTCTGAATATCCACACCCAAAACAGGTAGCCGCCATGAGCGATATTTCCAAAGAGATCCCCGCAGACCTTTTGTCGACGCTGTTGGACAACCCCTATGAATGCTTGATCCTGGTGGATGCCGACGGAATTATTCGTTTCATGAGCAGTGCCAACGAGGGGATCTACCCGGTGTCGTTAGCGGAAGCGGTGGGGCGCCACATAACCGAAGTCAGCCCCCACACCCATATGCCTCGGGTCCTGAAGAGCGGCAAGGCAGAAATTGGCAAATCCACATAGGAGGAAAGCAATGGCTATCCAAAAGGTTATGGTTGTGGGAGCAGGATTGATGGGCAGTGGTATCGCCCAGGTCTGCGCCCAATCCGGGATCGGGGTCATATTGACCGATAAGTCCGCAGAGGTGGTCGAACGGGCGCTGGAGAACATCGCCTGGTCGGTGGACAAATTCATCCAGAAAGGCCGACTGGCCGAGGACCGGGACACGATCATGGGACGCATTACACCGGTGCAGGACGTTGCTGCCGGCGCCGAGGTGGATCTGGCGATCGAGGCCGTTTTCGAAAAAATCGAATTGAAGCGGGACCTATTCAAGGACCTCGATCGCACCTGCAGGCCGGAAGCCCTGATCGCCAGCAATACGTCTGCCATTCCGATCACCGAACTGGCGGCCATGACCGAACGGCCGGAGAAAGTTCTCGGGATTCACTTTTTCAGCCCGGTGCCGATGATGCAGGCGGTCGAGGTCATCAAGGGGATTGCCACCAGTGACGAGACGGCTTCGGTCGGCAAACGGTTTGTGGAGCAGATCGGCAAGGAGCCGATCATGGTCAACCGGGACGTCGCCGGATTCGTGATCAACCGGATCAACTTTCCCTCGACGATCGAGGCCATGCGCCTGGTCGAAGAGGGGGTAGCTACGGTGGCGGACATCGACAAAGGCTTGCGCCTGGGTGCAGGGCGCAAGATGGGCATTTTTGAAACCGGTGACATGGTGGGCCTCGATGTGACTTACGGTGCCATGATGGCGATTCACCAGGAAACCGGAGACCCCCGTTTCTATCCCCCACTGCTGTTGCGGAGAAAGGTTAAAGCGGGGCACCTGGGACGCAAGACCGGCAAGGGATGGTACGACTATGATGCGGATGGGAAAAAAAAATAGGCCGGCCAAACTGAATTTCAGGATACCAGAACACCGTCCATGACAACGGATGCATGCCAGGTTTGAAACGCCTGACCGACACGGTGCATCGGCATGGCGCCCGGGTGGCCCTCCAACTGGCCCACGCGGGTTTGGAAGCCCACAAACACCAGGCCTTTCGGCATTCGGGGGCGATCGCCCCGTCGGTGGTACCGGGCGACCCCTATTGCGAGGCGTCCTGCCGGACCATGACCGGGGACGAGATAGCCGCGGTTGTCCGGGCGTTTGGCGATGGCGCCCGAAGGGCCCGAAAGGCCGGTTTCGATGCGGTTCAGGTTCACGGCGCCCACACCTATCTGGTGGGCCAGTTCCTTTCCCCTTCATCAACCGGCGCACCGATCGGTGGGGCGGGAACTTCGAGAACCGGAACCGATTCCTGCATGCCATCTACCATGATATCCGGACAAAGGTCGGGCCGGACTATCCGGTGATGATCAAACTCGGGGTCGAGGACAGATTGGCCGGCGGGCTGAGAAGCGCGACGTTGATGGAAACCGTTGTTCGTTCCGGTGAAGCGGACGTCGCATCCCTTTGCCGGCCGTTGATCCGGGAGCCTGACCTGATTCGCCGCTGGGAAGACGACCTGAACCATAAACCGGCCTGCATCTCCTGTAACCGCTGTTTTGAGGCGCTGCTCGAGGGACGTCCGCTCCGGTGCGTCGTGGATGGCTGATGGCTAAGCGTTGAACCATGCCGGGTTTTTGGTTGCCCCGAACAAGGGCGCATTCGGTCGGGATGGCACCCCTATCAGCGGATGTGCATCTGACCATGCCCGCAACCGTCAGCGGGTCTCCCGGGGCAGCGCTGTGCGCGGTTTTCCATTCCATTGCCAGGATCGGTGCACGGTGATGCGTCCCCCGTTCCAACAGCCTGGCAAAAAAATACCGATCGGCTGTCGCTGAACCGGTACGTATTACCCGGCCCACTCGTCAATGACTGCTTTGGCAGCCCGAAACGCCTCCACACCGGCAGGAACGCCACAATATACCGCGGATTGCAGAAGTACGTCTTGAATTTCCGCTGCCGTACACCCGTTTCGCAATGCCCCGCGAACGTGCAGCTTTAATTCTACAGGCGCTTTAAGTGCTGCCAGGGTAGCGATAGTGACCAAGCTGCGTGTCTTTCTCGAAATCGTATCGCGTGTCCATATCTCGCCCCAGCAATTTTCAGTCACCAGGTCCTGGAACGGCCTGGTGAAATCGGTGGCGGCATTGATTGCCTTGTCCACGTAATCATCCCCAAGCACCGCTCTTCTCACCGACATGCCTTTTTCATATTTCTCACTGCTCATTTTTCTGTTTATCCTTGGCTAACGTGGCTGACGAAAACCCCGGGTCGTCGTCAGACTCGTGCGGGTTGTGTTGAATTACCGTCCTGTCATCCCGGGGGTTCCGGCAGATTCAATATTTTCCGCGCCTCACCCGGGGTGGCAACCTCCCGGCCGAGCATTTGGGCCAGCTGCACCACCCGCGCCACCAGTTGCTGATTGGTGGCCAGATCTCCCCGCCTGAAATAGATGTTGTCTTCCAGGCCCACACGCACATGACCGCCCATCAGAATGGCATGGGTGGTCATGGGCAGTTGGGCCTTGCCGATGCCGGCGGCCGTCCACGTAGATCCGGGAGGGAGGCTGTTGCGCAGATGCACCAGGTTCTCCACGGTGGCCGGGATCGCCCCTTTCAGTCCCATGACAAAATCAAAATGGAGCGGAGGAACCGCCAGCCCTTTTTCCACCAGGGCGGCCGCGTTGCTGATCATGCTCACGTCGAAGATTTCGACCTCCGGCTTGATGCCGTATCTCTGCATGTCGGCGGCCAGGGCCTCGATCAGGGCCGGACTGTTTTCGTATACCGAATTGGGGAAGTTGACCGACCCGGTGGTCAGGCTGGCCATTTCCGGTTGGAGCCGCAGCCGTTCGCAGCGCTGTTCGTAAGCCATGCCGGCCCGCCCGCCGGTCGATATCTGGGTGATCAGGCGGGTGTTGGCCCGGATGCCGTCGATGATCGCTGCGAACAGGCCGTAATCCGTGGCCGGCGATTCGTCCTGCAGATTTCTGGCGTGCAGGTGAATCAGCGACGCGCCAGCCTTTTCGCAGGCGATGCCGTCGCGCACGATCTCTTCCGGGGTGATGGGAACGTGGGGCGTGATCCGCTTGGTGGGCAGCGACCCGGTAACCGCCGCGGTAATGATGAGTTTATCCATGGAACCTCGTTCGATGGCTGATCGCCCAGCCGGGTTACCTTTCGCGGTTCTGGTCCGCCAGCACCTGTTCGATGGCGGTCCGTATGTTGCGGGCCACGTACTCGAAATCGGCGCTGTCCATGACAAAGGGCGGCGCGACGATGATGGCATCGCCGTCGACTCCGGCGAGCCCGGTCGATTTGTAGGTAATGATCCCCCTGTCGAACAGGGCCTGCCAGACCTTCTCGGTGACCTGCTGATCCCGCGGAAACGGCGTGTTGGACGCCCGGTCGTTGACCAGTTCCACGCCCCACAGGAAGCCGCGGCCGCGCACGTCGCCGACCCAGGGCAGATCGGATAAGTGGTTGCTCAGCGTCTCGCCCAGCGCGGGGCCCCATTCGGCCACCCGCTCCACCAGGCGCTCGCGCTCCAGGATGCGCACCAGGGCCAGTCCGGCGGCGGCGGCCACCGGGTGGTGGGAAAAGGTGCCTCCATGGACGAAACCGCCCCCATGGCTGCAGATCGCTTCGAAGTGCGCGTTGTTGACACCGACGGCGGAGAGCGGCACCGTGCCGCCAGCCAGGCCCTTGCCCAGGGTGACCAGGTCGGGCACCACGCCGTCGTGCTGGCAGGCGAACCAGTGACCGGTGCGCCCCATGCCGCAGAGCACTTCATCCAGGATCAGAATTACATCGTAGGCATCGCAGATGTCGCGGATGGCCTGCAGGTACCCCGGCGGCGGGGGATAGGCCGCCAGGGTGCCGCCGCTGACGGTTTCGGCCAGAAAGGCGGACACGGTTTCCGGCCCCATGTTCAGGATCGTCTCTTCCAGGGCCAGGGCGCAGCGCAGGCGGCAGTCGGGAAAGGTCAACCCGTAGGAACAGCGCAGGCAATAGGGCGGCGGAATGTGGACCGCGTCGGCCAGCATGGGGGCGAACGGCGTGCGAAACGTCGTGCGTCCCATGGCCGACAGCGCGCCCAGCGAGAGGCCGTGGTAGGATTTCCAGCGCGAAATCAACCGGAATTTCTCAGGTCTCCGGTTGGCCAGGTGGATCTGGCGGGCCAGCTTGATGGCGGCTTCGACCGCCTCGCCGCCGCCGGAGAGGAAATAAAACCGCCCGATCCCCTCGGGGGCGTGTGCGGCCAGGGCCGACCCAAGGGATTCGGCTGCCGGGGTGGTGAACATGGTGGGGTGGATGTAATCGTAGGCCAGAATCTGATCGTAGACCGCCTGGGCGATCTCCACCCGGCCGTGCCCGGCATTGACCACGATGGCGCCGCCGCTGGCATCCAGGTAGCGCTTGCCCTCCTGATCCTCGATCCAGACCCCGTCGGATTTCACCGCCACGGGCAGCGGCGGGTTCAGGCGCCTGGGGAACACGTTTCCCTCGCGCCGGCTGCTTGCCTTGACCGTCATTGTCCATCCTTTCGCCAATCCAGGTTGCCATAGCGCCACAGGATCCAGTCCCACAACCGGATCCGGGCCACATCGATACCTATCACGCTGCCCGAGGCCAGGGTATCCACCGCAACGGGGGTACCGCTTATGGTCATTCGGGTGTCGTTGACCGCAGAAATGAAAAAATCGAAGCCTTCCTTCAGGGGGGCCAGCCCCTCGTCGACCACCAGCCAGGACCCCTCCCGCCGGGTCCGCTGAACCCGGGTGTTGGGCAGACCGGACCCCACCGACGCCATGCGCGTCTCGCTGGCCTGAAGCACCGGCCCCGCTCCGGTGACGAAAACGCCCTCCACCAGGGTCTTCTCCACGGAATGGCGATACCGCAGACGAACCTCGTCGCCGGCCGCCACCCGCACCGCGGCAAAGAGCCGGTTGTTCTCCCGGGGCAGCCTTACCGTTACCGCGTCCACCCGCAGAAACAGCACCAGGCCGGCCAGCAGGGCCAGGCTGGCCGCAGGCACGGCCAGGCGTTTCCAGCGTCCCCCCATGGCCGGGCCTACGTCGTAACGGCCAGTGCCGGCGTCCGGTTGGCGCGCGACCGCTGCCAGAAATAAAGGGCCGCCACCGAAACGATGGCCAGGCCGTTCACCAGGTGCCGGTTGATCAGTAAATCGCCGACGACCAGGTGATTCGGGTTGACCAGCAAAAAAGCCAGCCCCAGGAACAGCAGGCGTTCGACGATGGGCGTTTTGACCTTCCAGTGACCCTGGATGAACACCGACCAGCAGAACATGCCCAGGATGCACAGCGGCACGATGTAAAGAATTTCGGCCAGGGTGGTGTCGATCATGAGCAGCTTGGTGTTGTAGATGAACATGAACGGCAGGGTGAACGCCGCCAGGTCCAGGCGGAAGCTCTTCCACCCGGTTTTGATGGGATCCGCCCCGGCGATGCCGGCGGCTGCGTATGCGCACAGCCCCACCGGCGGCGTGTCGTCGGCCACGATGCCGTAGTAGAAGACGAACAGATGCACGGCGATGATGGGCAACCCCAGTCCCAGGTCGCTGCTGATGGTCATGATGGCCGGAGCGGTCATGGCCGCCATGATGATGTAGGTGGCGGTGGTGGGCAGGCCCATGCCGAGGATGATGGAGGCGAACACCGAGAAGATCAGGGTCAGCAGCAGGCTGCCGGCGGCGGCCTCGGTGATCAGGGTGGCCATCTTGAGGCCCAGGCCGGTCAGGGTGACCACGCCGATGATGATGCCGCAGCAGGCGCAGGCCGCGGCGATGCCGGCCATGTTGCGGGCGCCGGCGTCCAATGCGCCGACGATCTCCGACACGGTCCGGCGTCCGACGAACCCCTGGGGCCGCCGGCGGTAGGTGTCGTAGGCGTCGGGATCTTCACCCAGGGTCGCACCGGCCGCCACCCGTGGAAAGCGCCAATAGGCCCGGTAGACGTTGTTGCCCAGGGCCACCACCATGGCGGCCAGAATCGACCAGGAGGCCGACGTGGTGGGCGTCCACATGGTCACCAGCAGCAGCCACACCAGCAGGAACAGGGGAATCAGGTAGTGCAGGCCCGACAGCAGGGTCCTGATCATGGGCGGGCACTCCTCCCTGGTCAGCCCGCGGATCCCCTCCTTGACCGCCTCCAGGTGTACGATGCAGAAGATGGCCGTGTAGGAGAGGATCGCCGGAATGAAGGCCGCCTTGACGATCTGCAGGTAGGGCACGCCGATGATTTCGGCCATGATGAAGGCCGCTGCGCCCATGATGGGTGGCATGAGCTGGCCGTTGGTCGAGGCGGCCACCTCCACGGCGCCGGCCACGTGGGGTTTGAAGCCCACCTTTTTCATCAGTGGAATGGTCATGGCGCCGGTGGTCACCGTGTTGGCGATGGATGACCCCGAGATGGACCCCATGGCGCACGAGGCCACCACGGCGGCCTTGGCCGGACCGCCTCGGAACCGGCCCATCACCGCGAAGGAGAGGTTGATCAGGTACTCGCCGGCGCCGATCCGCTCCAGAAAAGCGCCGAAAAGCACGAAGAGGAAGACGAAGGTGGCCGAGACCCGCAGCGGCACCCCCCACAACCCCTCGCCGCTCATATAGACATGGTCGATGATCCGCTTGACCCGGAAGCCCCGATGCCCCAGGTCGCCGGGGATGTAAGGGCCGAAATAGGCGTAAAGCAAAAAGATGATGGTGATGATCGGCAGCATGGGCGACACGCTGCGGCGGGTGGCCTCGAGCACCAGCACGATCAAAACGGCGCCGATGACGATGTCGTAGGTGGGGGCGTTGCCCACCGAGGTCACCACGTGGTCGTAGTTGGCGAACAGGTAGAAGGCCGCCGCCCCGCCGATGACGGCCAGGATGATGTCGGCGATGGTGATCCGGCCGCCGGCGCCCCGGCGCAAGGGAAAGCACAGAAAGCAGAGCACCAGCCCGAAGGTCAGGTGGACGGAGAGCTGTCGGGAGCCGGGCAGTTCGCCGAAAAAGCCGGTGTAAACCTGGAAAAGCGACATGCCGACGGCGATGACCGTGACGACGATGGCGACGATGCCTGAGAACTCCCGGCTTCCGCCCTCGGCGCTACGGGCCATTTTCTTGCTGCTTTCGATGTTTGTGCGATCCTGATCAGCCAACGTACCATCCTCCAGACGTTCGGTTTCGACCTTTTGGCCGGGCGGCGTTCGGCCCTCCCGGCCAAAAGGGATGTTTTAGGGTCGTTTACATGTCACCGCTGAACGCGGGCTATTTGATCACGCCCTTTTCCTTGAAGAACTTCTCGGCACCCGGGTGCAGGGGGATTCCCATGCCGACCAGGGCAGTCTCCAGGCTCAGGTCCTTGAACTTGTCGTGGGCCCCCTGAAGCTGTGGCAGGTCCGAGTACATGGCGTTGAGGATGGCATAGACGATGTCGTCTTCCAGATCGGCGCGGGCGGCCATCATGGCCATGACCGACACGGTGGCGACGTCGCCATCGTTGCCCTTGTAAGTGCCGCCGGCCACCTTCTGCTTGGCGTAGAAGGGGTATTTGGCGACCAGCTTGTCGACATTGGGGCCCTCCACGGGAACGATGTTGCAGTCGACGATCAGGCAGGTGTCCATGATCACGGCCGCACCCACGGCCACGGTGAAGAAGGCCGCATCCAGGCGTCCGTCCTTGATGTAATCGGCTGCCTGGGAGGCATCCAGCTGTTCGGCCTTGTCCAGGTCGGCGGTGGTCAGGCCCCAGGCTTCGAGAATTTGGATCACGTTCTCGGTGGTGCCGGAGCCGACCGGGCCGATGGCCACCTTTTTGCCCTTCAGGTCGGCCGGGGATTTGATGTTGGCATCCTTGCGGGCCAGGATCTGCACATGCTCGGGAAACAGGGTGCAGGCGCCGAGAAGCTTGGTGATGGGGGCGTCGAACATGCCGGCCTTGCCGTGGTAGGCGTAGGAGGCGATGTCGTTCTGCAGAATGGCGAAATCGGTGTCACCGGCCCCGATCAGTTTGGCGTTGGCCACCGATGCCCCCGACGATTCGGCGGTCACCTTGATGTTCTGATCCTGGAGGTGTTTGTAGGCCACCCGCGAAATGGCTCCCGCCATGGGGAAATAGGCGCCGGTGACCCAGCCTGAAGCGATCGAGACGAATCGCCGGGCGGCGACGGCCGGGTTGGCGACCAGGGTGACGCCGAGGATGACAGCAAGAATCAATGGCAGCCAGTACTTGTTGACGGTTTTCATCGAGTAATCCTCCTTGTGGTGTGTGGGTGTTGTAAAATCGGCCAGTACCAGGCCCCTGAAAACGATACTTCCAGGCACCTCCTTTGGTTCTCATGAATGATATCTCATGGCCTGAAAAATGCGTTGGATCAACTCTCGCACGGTCGGCATCAACTTCGCGGCCCCTGCGCTCTCATCGCAATCGACGGCATTGACCGCCATGTTCAAGGCCGTCACACGAACCGATTCCAGACCGAAATCTCCATGGTTGACGTCAACGCCGGCCTCGCGCACCCGGGCGAGAATGTCGACCAGGGCATCCGGATCCGCAGGTGTTTTGGGCATGAAGGCCCGGCAGTCGGATCGTTCGAGGATGACCGGCGCTCAGACCCGTGGCAGATGGGCGGTGCTCCACAACTCCGCAGGCGTGATGACGCCGTAACCGAGCTCGAGTACTCGGGGAGCAATGCGGCAGGCCGTGCGATACGCCTCCTTTTCGATCAGGTCGACCGCCTGCAGGGTGGTGAAGAACCGGCAGGCCGTCGGCAGGGTCGTCTGCATGGCTTCGGCCACCTGGCACAGGCTCATCGGCCCGCACGCCTCGACCGATCTTTCGGGCAGCTTGAATCCGCGGGCCGGCAGATTGATGAACTAGCGGTGTTCGATGGAATTTTGCATGGCAAAATTGATAAACCGTTAAAAACGTCACTTCTCGGACGGCGCCGTCAAAATTGAATCTCGCTATATGAAAGCACATCCGGTGGTGCTTTGCAATCGCCACTTCTCATTGCTGCCACAGGTTGTCGGCGCTTTCGCGGTTGCCCTGAAAGAAAGGGGCATAGAGGCTCCGTGTGTTCGGCTGCGACGAGGCGCTGCATCCAAGGCACCGCATCGGGCCAAGCCCCCCCCGCCGGCCATCGCCGGTTGCGGCATTGTCGCCGCGATCAGCCGCCGACGGTCTTGAACTGTTCCGGGGGGGCGCCGCAGACCGGGCATTTTTTGGGGATCTTCTTGTCGGTCACGTAGCCGCAAACCTGGCAGACATGGTATTCCTTGACCTCATTCTTGATGACATTCATGATCGCCCGCTCATACAGCTTGGCGTGGAAGGCCTCCGCATCCCTGGCGTGACTGAAGGCCAAGGCGGCAACCGTTTCCCCCTCTTCTTCGGCAATCTTCAAAAATTCAGGGTACTCATTCTCGCTGATGGATTTTTCCCGCTGAAAGGATTTCTCCAGATTGGTGTCCGTATCCTTGACGATCAGATCTTTGACCAGATTCATCTGCCGCGTGGCATGCACCCGCTCCGCTTCGGCGATGGCGCGGAACAACAGAGCGACTTGCGGCACTTCCTCCTCGTCCGCCTTTGCCGCATAGGCCAGCAGCCGGAAGTACGCCTTTGCCTCACCGATGAATGCTTTGTGGATGTTTTCCTTGGTCCTGGGTTGCATTGCCACCTCCATGAATTAAGAAAGGGTTCGAGGGATCAAGGGATCAAGCGAAGGATCAGCCATTTTCGATTGGCTGGTTCGACCAATAAGAAAAAACGGTTCCAGAGGGCGTTAAGATCCACACGCGCATCTTTGCGCATATCCTCAGAATCCTTTCCCCCTTGTTCCCTTGAATCCTTTTTCGTTATCCGCTTATTGACATGTGCAAACCGTGTCAACACATGGCTGATCGCTTTTCATTGCTCCGATCGTTTGCGCAGTATCTCCTCCGGCCATTTTTCTTTCACCTTCTCTTCTCCCTGGAAGTAGCGAACCCGGGAACTGCTCTCGAACACCTCCAGCGTGGGTAAAATGGCCATCTTGCCGGAATCGGGATATTCGCAGACGTCGATGCCCACCGTTGTCCGGATGTCCAGGTAGACGCAAGGGACGTCGCCGTGATTGTAAAGCTGGTGGGTGCCGGCGTCTCCCTGCTCGAAAAACACCAGGTCCCCGACGGCGACCGTTTGAAATCCTTCCGGCGTGCGCAGGGTGGCTTGGCCGGACAGGATCAGGAACAGCTCCTCGGCCGCCCGGTGGAAATGGTAAGGAAAGGAAAATCGGTCCGGGTCCAGGGAACGGATGTCGAAATCCAGCTGTCGGGACCCTGCCAGCTGGGCCAGCCGGGGGCTGGTCTGCCAGGCAAATTCAGGCAGTTGGGATTTCTTGGCTTCGAATTTAAGCTCCTTGGTGTGAAATACGGTGGGCATGCCAACCTCCCCTCTCATTTTATTTCCCGGGCTTTGAGCTCCCGGCGCATGATCTTTCCGGTGGCCGTCATGGGCAGGCTGTCGGTGAATTCGATTTCCCGGGGATACTCGTGAGCGGCCAGCCGTTCCTTGACGAAGTGCTGGATCTCCCGGGCCGTTTCCGCCGATGCGTCGCCGGGTTCCCGGAGCACGATGAATGCCTTGACGACCTCCGTGCGCACCGGATCCGGCCGCCCGATGACAGCCACCATGCTCACGGCCGGATGCTTCATGATACATTCTTCGATTTCCGCCGGTCCGATGCGGTAGCCGGAGCTGGTGATCAGATCGTCCTTGCGCCCCACGAACCACAGGTACCCCTCATCGTCCATGCGTGCCAGGTCACCGGTCAGGCTCCAGTCGCCGATGAATTTTTTGCGGGTGGCCTGCGGATTTTTCCAGTATTCCAGAAACATCACCGGGTCGGGGCTGCGCACGGCGATCTCCCCCGCGCTGCCCGCCGGCACCGGATGGCCGTCCTCATCCACCACCGCCACCGTGTGCCCGGGTATCGGCCGGCCCATGGATCCGGGTCGAATGGGCATGACTTCGGAGCAATTGCCCACCACCAGGTTGCATTCGGTCTGGCCGTAAAATTCATTGATGGTCACACCCATGACCCGTCGGCCCCAGGTCAGCAGTTCTTCGCCAAGGGTCTCGCCCCCGCTGCCGATGGTTCTCATTTTAAAATCATCGGGCATCGACGATTCCGGTACCTGGCGCATGAGTTTCAGGGCGGTGGGCGGCATGAAGGCGTTGCGGATGCGGTGTCTGGCCATCAGGTGGAATGCCTCTTCCGGATCGAATTTTCTGGCGCGGTGGGCAACGACGGGAATCCCGTGGTGCCAGCTGGGGAAAAGCACGTCGATAAGCCCCCCGATCCAGGCCCAGTCTGCCGGCGTCCAGAAGCGATCGTCCGCGCAGGGAAAGAAGTTGTGCGGGAACTCGACGCCAGGCAGGTGGCCGAGAAGCACCCGGTGAGCGTGCAGCGCCCCCTTGGGCGGCCCCGTGGTCCCCGAGGTGTAGATGATCAGGGCCGGATCGTCGGACCGCGTCTGTACCGGTGTGAAGGCATCGCTCCCCCGTGACAGCAGATCCTGAAAGCCCTCAACGCCATCCGGCGCTTCCCCGTCGGTGACGATGATGACGCGCAACTGCGGCAGGCTGTCACGAATAGAAAGTATTTTCGGCAGGTTGGATGAATCGGTAATCACCCCGCTGGCCTGGCTGTTTTCCAGGCGATAGGCCAGGGCATCGGTGCCGAACAGGGTGAACAGCGGAATGGCGATGGCCCCGATTTTGTAAAGACCGATATGGCTGATGGCAGTTTCCGGCCGCTGGGGCAATAGGATGCCTACCCGGTCGCCGATCCCGATTTCCATGGCCATCAGGCCATTGGCCAGCCGGTTGGATTGGCGTTTCAAATCGAGGAAGGTGTAGCGCTGTGTCCGCCCCGCATCGTCTTCGTATATCAGGGCCAGGCGGCCGGGTTGATGGGCCCACTTGTCGCAGATATCCACGCCGATATTGTAGTGGTCCGGCACGTCCCATCGGAAGTTGTCACACAACTCCTGATAATCCTTGGCCGCTTTGAGCATGGTTTTGCCTCCTTGGTCGGCAGCCCATGGCTGCCGTTAAAGAAAAAATAGGAATGGATACCTCAGGACGCCTCCTGTCGGCGTCGCCAGTCCACCAGCCGGTTCGACAACCGGGGAAAACCGCTGATCAGAGCCACGCACAAGGTGGCGGCATACGGCAGGGACTGGACCACCAGCACAATCACCCACAGGTTCATGTCCAGTGTATCCATAGGCTGCATCATAGCGATGGTCACGGCGGCGCTGATCATGGCCGCAAAAAGGAAGATTTCATCCAGGGAAGCGGCCAGCGCCCTCATCAGTGCCGAGGCACCGGCCATCTTGGGTGTCCTGAAAAAGGGCTTGTTGCGGGTGATCAACCCGGACATGACTGCCTTGGCAATCGTGTGGGTCAGGGCAAGTCCTGCCAGGGATGCCGCCAAGGTCTGCCCCAAGCTGGCATCCACACGCGTGCGGTAGAGATAGATCAGCTTGCCGAGTTTGAACGTAAACAGCGCCAACGGCAGGATAGAGAAGACCACCAGGGGCGGATCCACATGCAGGGGATCGATAATCATGGCCATCGACCACATCAGCGCCGCCAGGTTGAATAGCAGGTTGGCCCCGTCGGCCAGCCAGGGCAGCCAGCCCGCGATGAAGTGATAACGCTGGCCGTGCCGTAGCCGGCTTGATTTCCGGCCCGTGAGAAAGTGGCTGTGCCGGCGCAGGATCTGCATGGCGCCATAGGCCCAGCGGTAGCGCTGCTTTTTGTAATCGCCGAAGGTGTCGGGCATCAGCCCGAGCCCGTATGACCGGGGGATGTAGACCGCCTCATATCCCTGCTCGAATATCCGCAGACCGAGCTCGGCATCCTCGGTGATGCACCATTCGCTCCAACCGCCGACGGATTCCAGCACCTTGCGACGGATCAGCGTCATCGTGCCGTGCTGGATGATGGCATTGCGCTCGTTGCGGGTGACCATGCCGATGAAGAAAAATCCCCGGTATTCGGCATGGCACATGGCCTTGAAGGCATTTTCGGTCCCGTCCCGGTAGTCCTGGGGGGCCTGGACGATGCCGGTTTTGGCATCCTTGAACTGGGGAACGAGATCCCGCAGCCAGTTGGAGGCCACGAGATAGTCGCTGTCGATCACGGCAATGATGTCGGCCGCCGGGTCGGTGTGTTTCAGGGCGAAGTTCAACGCCCCGGCCTTGAAACCAGCCAACGGGTCCTGGTGGAAAAAACGGAAGCGCGGCCCCAGCGTCTGGCAATGGGCCTCAACCGGCTTCCAGACATTGGGATCCTTCGTGTTGTTGTCAATAACCAGAACCTCGAAGCGGGGGTAGTCCAGGGCTGCCAGCGCATCCAGCGTATCCATGACCATTGCCGGCGGTTCGTTGTACGTCGCCACGTGAATGGACACCATGGCCAGCTCGCTGTCATCCAGATCCACCGGTTGGAAAGGCCGCCGCAGCCGGATGATCCAGCGCGCCTCGGCCCATTCGTGGGCCTCGGTGAGCAGCACGACGATGACGCCGATCATGCCGCTGATCATTATCAGTCCGACGATGACGGTCCCCACGGTCAGGTATTGATGAAGGTAATCGTAAACCACCCACACCGCCGCCGATGCGACGGTGAAGACCAGCACCGCCAGAAACCCGCGACCCAGGTTCCCCAGGGTCTGGCTGTCGATCAGCAGGATGGCGAAGGTGACCACGGCGATCAGCACCGACAGTCCGGCCAGCAGGGTCCAGTTGGCGATAGGCACGATGGGCTGGGTAAAGGGGAACTTTTCCTGGCGCGCCACATCGTAGACCCCCCAGTAGGCCCCCACCGCCCCTTCGGTGTCCCGCTTCCAGGGCTGATCGAAGGCCTCCATGACATAGTAGATGTATTTTTCCTGTTCGGCCCGATTCAGGAAACGCCTCAGAAAGGTGGCCTGGTTGGCCGGCGTGGCGACCGCGGACTGCCGGGTACGTCCGTTGCTGGGCCATCCCACCTCGGCGATAACGATGGGCTTGTCCGGAAATAAGGACTGGAGCAGTTCGATTTTCTGGACAACATAGTCCACGGCCAGGTCGATGTGAACGCCTTCCCAGTAAGGCAGCATGTGCACCGCCAGAAAATCCACATGCTCGGCCAGCTCGTGGTGCTTGACCCACACGTGCCAGGGTTCGGCCGTGCTGACGGGAATTTCCAGCTCCTGCCTGGCCCACTCCAGATAGACGGTCAGTTCTTCCGGGGTGAGCTCACCGCGCAGGAGCACTTCGTTTCCGACGATCGCCCGCACGATATTGGTGCTCCTGGCCGCCGTTTCCAGGAAAATCTTCATATCGGCCTGGTTGCGCTCCCAATTGCGGTCGATCCAGACTCCGAACGCCACGTTGATGCCATGCCGCTTGGCCATCTCGGGGATTTCGAACAGCCGGTCTTCTACCGTGTAGGTACGAATGGCATGAGTCTTGCCTTCAAGTAATAGCAGGTCGGCCTCGATCTGATCGGCGGTGGGATAAATCTTTTCCAGGGGGCTCTGACCGTCCGTGAACGGAGAAAACGAGAACCCCTGGATGCGTTCCGGCCAGGACGGCTCAGCCTCCGGGCGATTGGCCAGAGCCCAGATGCTGAGGGCCAGAATCGCTATCGCCAGGGCGATGAGAACACTGGACAGTTTCATTGCATGTGCTCCCTGCCGCCTGCGCCCGTCGAGACGCCAGGTGTCTTGGATCGTATATCTGGTGGACAACCGTTGCCAGTTATGCAAAAGTATACAGAGGTGACAACGGGAAACGGGGAAAATGGCATCAATGAGACCTGCCCGAGCGATGATACACGGCCTTGCCTCGCGGTGCAAGCCCCTCAAGTTTTGCGCCGCAGTGCCGATACCGGTTTTGGGCAAGCCCGGCTGCCATCTTTCCGGCCGGGTGGACAACATGGACCCTTGCCAACGGTGGTTTATGACGACAACCCGGCGCCTTCTCCTCAAACATCAGCAGCTGACCCTCCTGATCGGCATGGCCGTTCTCTGGCTGTGCGGATGGCATTCCCTTTGTTCTGCGTCGGATGCCGGTGTGATGAACACCCCCCCGACAACAGTCGCCGAAACGCAACCCGCAACCACGGCCCCGGCTGCCGTGTCCATCCAGGCCGGTGACCAGGGCTTTCGGCTCTACCGCGGCGGACAACCCTATTTTATCAAGGGTGTCGGCGGACGGCGGTATCTGCAGATGGCGGCCCAGGCCGGTGCCAATTCGGTTCGCACCTGGGGTGCCCACGACGCCGGCGATCTCCTGGGCCGCGCCCACGGTTATGGAATGACCGTCACCCTGGGGATTTGGTTGTCCCACACAGCATCCGACTACCTGGATCCTGACTACCGACGCCGCATCATCGATGAAATCCAGCAGAGCCTCGATCAATACAAAAACCATCCGGCCCTGCTGATGTGGGCGCTGGGCAATGAAATCAACCTTGAGGGAGCCGGAACACCGGAAGCCTGGCAATTTGTCGACGAACTGGCCCGCCTGATCAAGGCCCAGGACCCCCACCATCCGGTGATTACGGTGATCTCCTTCGACGACGTCACCGCCGATAGGGTTGCCGCCTACGCCCCCCATCTGGATGCCTTGGGTATCAACGCCTATGGCACCTTGTCCAAGGTGCGCGCCATGATCGACGCGTCGAGGTTCAAGGGCCCCTACCTGGTTACCGAATGGGGCGTCGACGGCCACTGGGAAGCCGAGCGAACCGTGTGGGGGCGGCCCATCGAACCCACCAGCCAGCAAAAAGTGGATTTTCACCTGCAGCGTTATGCACAGGGAATCCTGGCCAACAGCGATCGCTGCATCGGCTCCTATGTCTTCCTGTGGGGTCAGAAACAGGAACGCACGCCAACGTGGTACAGCATGTTCATCGAACAGCTGCCCGGACTGGATCGTCCCGCGGCGGCCTGCGCCACGGTGGATGCCATGCAATACAGCTGGTCGGGCGGCTGGCCGACCAACCGGGCGCCGGAGGTGGGGCGCATGACCATCGACGATCAGTTCGCCGGCGGCGGGGTGACATTCACACCGGGTCAGCCCTTCGTTGCCAGCGTGGAGGCCGTCGATCCGGAAAATGACGGCCTGCGCTTTGTTTGGCAGATGATGGCGGAACCCATCACCCTGAGCACCGGGGGGGCCTACGAACCGCAACCCGAGGCGCTGGGGGATATGATCGCCGAGGACATCGGCAAACTGCATCTGACGGCACCGGACAATGCCGGTGAATACCGTCTGTTCGTATATGTCCTCGACACCGACGGCCGTGTCGGCACGGCCAACGTCCCCTTCCAGGTGGGGCTGTCCCTGCCCCCTGAACCGGCGGCTGCGACCAGTCCCGCTTCGGGCGGTTGACGAGGCAGGGGATTGGCTCTCCTGTCCCGGTCAAGCAGCTCAATACCCCGGGCATGCGCCCGCCGTGGGTTTATACCAGTCCGGCCAACTGCTCCGCGATGGGAAACAGGCCGAACAGACCGCCCGTGTGAATGAACACGATGCGACGGCCGAACCGCTGCGGATGGCGTTCCAGCTCCGCCAGCATGCCGAAATAGGCCTTGCCCGTATAGACCGGATCCAGCACCACACCTTCCAGGCGCACTAAATCACGGACGGCGGCCAGTTCTTCGGTCCGCGACAGGGCATATCCGCGTCCCACATAACCGTCGACGATCTCGTAGGGGGGAACCGCATCCATCACCTCCGTCGGCCAGGTCCGGCAGAAGTCCCGGCAGATGCCGTCGATGATGGCCACGAAATAGTCCCGGTCATCGCAGACGTTGACGCCCACCACGCGGATCTCGGCCCCCGACAACCGGGCGCCCAGCGCCAGTCCGGCGGTGGTCCCCCCGGAGCCGGCGGCGCAGATCACGGTGGTGGGCGTCACCCGGCCGCCATCCAGGCGCCTGAGGTCCGCCGCCAGTTCCTCCATCGCGGCCACATATCCCCAGGCACCCAATGCCGTCGATCCGCCTTCGGGAATGATGTAGGGCCTGCGCCCCTCGCTGCGCAACCGCCGGGCTTCCCGTTCGAATATCTCATCACGCGCCCGGTATTGCTCCGGCGTCACCCATACAATTTCAGACCCCGCCAGGCGATCCAGCAGGATGTTGCCGGAAAGCGCCGGCGGATTGGCCGGATCGCTCGCACGCAGAAGCAGCAGCGACGAGAGGCCCGCCTTAACCGCCGCCAGGGCCGTGGCCCGGCAGTGGTTGGACTGGGCACCGCCGCAGGTGATCACCGTGTCGGCGCCTTTGGCGAGGGCATCGGCCAGCAGAAATTCCAGTTTGCGGATCTTGTTGCCGGACAGTTCGCTGCCGGTGAAGTCGTCCCGTTTGAAAAAGATCTCCACCCCGGCCTGGCGGCTGAGCCGTTCCATCTTTTGGAGAGGGGTGGGGGTGCTGGCCAGGTGGAGGCGTGGCGGTAATAATTCTGCGGGTATCATGCTTTTGTTCCTGAATCTGGGGTAATGGGAGTCAATCCGCGATGCAAAGAAAACCGTCTTTCTTTCTACATCAGTTGGGCGGGGAAAAACAAGGGGGATGGATTCAGTGCACCCTGCTGCAGATGCCTGTTGATCTGCCACAACCGTTCAATTCATCATGCGTTTCGACTTTTCTCTTTCAGGAATAAAATCGTAGCGTTCGTCAACGCTTGGGGAGACGCAAAAGCGCATTTTCCTGCCAACGGAAGAAGAGTAAGCGTTTTTTTGTCAACTGGCTAATCGGTGATTAGCCTGGCCCTTATTTTGCGGGCAGATGCAAGGTGAAGGTGCTGCCTTTTCCCAGTTCGCTTTCGACGGTTACACTGCCGCCGTGGGCCTGGGCGATGTGCTTGACGATGGCCAGTCCCAGGCCGGTGCCGCCGAGCTTGCGGCTGCGGGCCTTGTCCACCCGGTAGAACCGTTCGAACAGCCGGGGGAGGTGCTTCTTGGCGATGCCCATGCCCGGGTCCGTGAAACGGATCTGGATCTCCTCTTTCACCGCCACCGCTTCAATCTGAATGGTGCTTTTCTCAGGGCTGTATTTCGCGGCATTGTCCAGCAGGTTCACGGCGGCCTGCTCCAGCAGGGTCGCGTCGAAACGGCCGGAAAGATCCGTCTCGCAGGTCAGCCTGATGTCAATCCCCTTTTCGTCGACGACTTGCCTGCACAGCCCGATGGCGGTGGTAAGCACATCCTGGACGCGGCAGATCTCCGTGCCGATCTGCTGGACTTCACGGTCGCCTTCGATCCGTGAAAGCTGCATCAGGTCATCGATAATGGCGGCCAGGCGGTTGACGTGTTTATCGATGATCTTCAGAAACCGCCGGTTCTCTTCCCGATCCTCCGGGTCGATGGTGTACAGCGTTTCCACAAAGCCCTTGATGGCGGTCAAGGGTGTCTTGATCTCGTGGGAGACGGAGGCGGCGAAGTCACGGCGCATGTTCTCCAGCCAGCGCAGCTGGGTCACATCGCTGATCACAACCAAACCGCCCATGCGCTTCTGCATGGCATCCATCAGGGGCGTACAGTGAACGTTGAAGATCTGCTCGCCATTTTGGTGATAGACGATATCCGACTCGAGACTCTCCCCGGAGGAGAGGCTGCGGTCCATCAGTTCCTGGAACTCGTGGTTACGGACGATTTCCAGAATACTGCGGCCGTAGCCGGACGCCATGGGAATTCCGAACATTTTCGCGGCGGTCGGGTTGATGTTGATCACCCGCTGCTCCAGGTCCGTGGCGATGACCCCTTCGCGCATGCTGGACAACACCGCCTGGGTCTTGCTCCGCTGGCTGTTGATCTCATCGATCCGCTGCTGAAGCTGCTCGGCCATCTGGTTCATGGTCTCGGCCAATCCTGAGAACTCGCGGATGTCGGACAGGGGCAGGCGGTGGAATAGATCCCCTTCGGCAAACCGTCTCGCGCCGCTGCGCATTTTTTCCAGCGGCTGGGTAATCCGCCGCGAAACCAGCCAGCTGACGCCTGATGCCAGCAGGGCCACCAGCAGAGCGCCGGCAGCGATGCGCCAGCGGATGGTGCCGATGCGGTCGTCGATGGCGTTAATGGCCAGGGACATCCGCAGCACGCCGGTTAACTGCTGATTCGTGAAAAGGGGAAGGGCCACATACATCATGTTCTGAGAAATGGTGTCGCTGTGGCGAATGCTCATACCGATCTGGCCCCGATAGGCCTGGCGAATCTCGTCCCGGTCCCGGTGATTGTCCATGTTGGCCGGCATCTCCTCGGAATCTCCGACCACCCGGCCGTCGGGCAGAATCACGGTCACCCGCGTGTCGGTCTGGCCGGCGGCATCCTTGCAGAGCAAGTCTACCGCCTTTTCATCGAGCGGAGAGAGCAGGCGGACCACCTGCTCTTGGAGGAGCCGACCGCTGACTTCCAGATCGGCCTGGGTACGCTCCAGAAAAAACTGGCGGGAAAAGCTCAGGGCATACCAGCTGACTGCCAGCAGCGAAACCAGCGTGATCAGCAGATAGGATGGAAATAGTTTATAAAGCAGATGCTTCTTTTTTTTCATCGGTCTCAATCGTCACCCGGCATCGCGCAGCGCTTTATCTCTGCAGGCAGGCGGGTTTAGCTGGATCAGTTTTCTATGAAGCGGTAACCGACGCCGCGGACGGTCTCGATATATTTTCCCAGCGGCCCCAGCTTTTTCCTGAGGCCCACGATCTGTACATCCACGCTGCGGTCGGTCACCGGGTAGTCGTCTCCGCGCACCGCGTCCACGATCTGGGAACGGGTAAACACCCAGCCCGGGCGACGGGCCAGAAAGTAGAGCACCTGGAACTCCGTGTAGGTCAATTCCAGCGGGCGCCCATTGGCGGTCACGTGGCGGCGGCCTGTGTGAATGACGAGCTCGCGGACCTTGAGAACATCGCTCTCTTCCTCTGCCGCGTCGCTCTTTCGCCGGATGACCGCTTTGATGCGGGCGACAAGGATACGGGGGGAGAAGGGTTTGGTGACGTAATCATCCGCACCCAGTTCCAGGCCGCTAACGATATCCGCCTCCTCCCCCTTGGCGGAGAGCATGACGATGGGTGTGTCCTTGGTACCGGGATTTTTCTTGAGTCTTCGGGCCACTTCCAGGCCATCGATGCCCGGCAGCATCAAATCCAGAATGATCAGGTCGGCCGGGTCCGAGGCTGCCGATTTGAGAGCGTCTTCTCCTGTGGCGGCGCAGACCACTGCATACCCCTCGCGCACCAGGTTGTAGCGGACCAGTTCGAGGATATCCTCTTCGTCATCTACAACCAGTATTTTCTCTTTCCTCATCGTTAATTCTGCCTCTGGACGTCGACCGGTCCGGTTTAGGACTATCGCTTCGTGGCTGTCGGCCCGCCGGATTTATTCGAGCATGCCGTGGCGGACGATTTCGCCTTCGATCATGTAGACCACCTCTTCGGCAATGTTGGTGGCGTGGTCAGCCAGTCGCTCGATGTGCCTGGAAATGAGCAGCAGATTGATCATGTAGCCGATATCTTCCGTCACCCCGTCGGCAATGGCCTGTTTGATTCGATCATACGCCTCGTCCTTGATCGCGTCCACCTCGTCGTCCAGGGTGAGCACCTTGATGGCCATATCGAGATCCTGATTGACCAATGCGTCCAGGCTCATGCGCAGCATGGTTTCAGCCTTGTCGGCCATCACCGAGTAATCGAAGTGATAGGGTTCCACCGAACGCTTGGCGATGCGCTCCACGCGCTGGGCGATATTGACCACCTGGTCTCCGATGCGCTCGAGGTCATTGTTGATCTTGATCACGGCAATCAGGAAACGAAGGTCTGACGCCACCGGCTGGTGCAGGGCGATGATCTTGAGGCACTCCTCTTCGATCTCCACCTCCATTTCGTCGATCTCGTGGTCAAGGTGCTTGATCTCCCTGGCCAGGGTCACGTCCCGTTCCTCAATGGCCGTTTTGATCCGGTGCACCCGCTGTTCCACGAGTGCGCCCAGGCTCAGGATCATTTTCTTGACTTTATCGAGTCCTCTCTGAAAGTGCTTCACCGTCAGGTCCTTCCTGTATTAATTGTTGATATGAACGCACGATACGCCGGGCTTGTCTGTCGGATCGCCGTTCCATCAACCAAATCGGCCGGTAATGTAATCCTGGGTCAGTTTGTGAAGCGGTCGGGTGAAAAGCTGGTCCGTTTGGCCCACTTCGATCAGAACACCGAGGTGAAAATAAGCGGTGCGCTGGCTGACTCGCGAGGCCTGTTGCATCGAATGGGTAACGATGGCAATCGTATACTGGGTTCTCAATTCGTGGATCAGATCCTCGATAATCGACGTGGCAATGGGATCCAGCGCGGAACAGGGCTCGTCCATCAAAATGACCTCCGGATTAACCGCAATCGTACGGGCAATGCATAATCGCTGCTGTTGGCCGCCGGAAAGGCCGGTGCCAGGCTGATCCAGCCGGTCTTTGACCTCATTCCACAGGCCGGCTTTGCGCAGCGACATTTCGACGATTTCATCGGTATCGGTGCGATTGGTGGCAATGCCGTGAATCTTGGGGCCATAGGCGATATTGTCGTAGATCGACTTGGGAAATGGATTGGGTTTCTGGAAAACCATTCCCACCTGGGCTCTCAATGGCACCACATCGATCGCCGGATCATAGATGTCCACGTCATCCAGCTTGATCTCACCGCTGACCCGGCAGATGTCGATGGTGTCGTTCATGCGATTCAGGCAGCGCAGAAAAGTGGATTTGCCGCATCCTGAGGGGCCGATCAGGGCAATGACTTCGTTTTTCCCGATATCCAGGGATACATTGAAAATGGCCTGTTTGTTCGCATAAAAAACATCGACATGACGGCAGGTCATACGCGGATTTTCGCTGAGGGGGTTGCCGACGGTCTTTTGGGTCTTGGGATCCGTCGGATCGAATTTATCCGAATCGCTCATTGCTTTCCTGTCTGCTGTCACGTGCGAACGGCCCCATGGATTCCGCAGAATCACTGTTGGTTACACCGGCAGCATGATCTTGATTAATGGGTAAGGCAAATTTTTTCGGAAGCGGAACCACTGTGGGTTCATAAGAGCTGGCGGGCGGCCGGCTGATACACCCGACCCACCCGCCGTCTTGATTTACTTGCACTCCATCGGGGTCAACATTTTAATGTCCTTGGCAAACTTCGCACGCTCCGCGTCGGGCATGGGGATCAGTCCCTTTTCGGAAAGGTATCCGTCCGGCCCCCAGGCTTTTTCCGCACTGAAGGCGTTGAGGTACTCCTGGATACCCGGAATCGTACCGATGTGGGCCTTCTTGACATAGAAGAACAACGGCCTGGACACAGGATATTGGCCATCGGCAATATTGTCAAACGTGGGTTCCACGCCATCCACGAAAGCACCCTTGATTTTATCGGCATTCTGGTCCAGGAAGCTGAACCCGAATATACCCATCGCACTGGGATCCTTCTCCAGCTTCTGAACGATCAGGTTGTCGTTCTCGCCGGCTTCCACATAGGCGCCGTCTTCCCGTACGGTGTGACAGACGGCCTTATATCGATTTTTATCCGATTTTTTCATGGCTTTAATAAAATCGAATTCCTTGGCGCCAGCCTCCATGGCCAGTTCCACGAACGCGTCGCGGGTACCCGAGGTTGGCGGTGGTCCCAGCACTGTAATTTTCTGGTCGGGCAGAGACGAATTGACATCCTTCCAGGTCTGGTAGGGATTGGGGATCAGGTTTTCACCCCCCTTGGGATCAGGCACATCCTTGGCCAGGGCCAAGAACAGGTCCTTGCGAGTGAGTTTCATCATCGCTGCCGACTTGGCGTTGGCCACGACGATGCCGTCGTAACCGATTTTGACCTCGATGATCTCCTTGACGCCGTTGTCGAAACAGGTTTTGCATTCGGAAGATTTGATCGCCCGCGAGGCGTTGGTGATGTCCGGATGCTCGACGCCCACGCCGGCGCAGAAGAGCTTGAGTCCACCGCCGGAGCCGGTGGATTCGATGGTCGGCGTCTTGAATTTGGTGGTTTTGCCGAATTGTTCGGCGACCACGGTGGCAAAGGGGTAAACCGTGGAGGACCCCACGATGCTGATGTAGTCCCGTGCCGACATGGCATCGATGGCGTTCACGCTGATCAACCATGCCGCTGCACTCAAAATAGTGAATACCTTTTTCATACCTTTCTCCTTTTCCAGTCAATTAAATTTGATTTCTGCCTGGTCGGACAGTCGCTGTCGACAGCGCCGCAGGCGCCACTTCGACAGCCTTGGGTTTAACTGCTTATCGGTAATGTTGGGACTACCACCGCTTTTCGAAACGTTTACGAAGCACAACGGCCAGCGCATTCATGGTGATCAAGAAAGCCAGCAGCACCATGGTGGCTGCGGAGGTGCGTTCCACGAAAGCCCGCTCGGGGCTATCGGCCCACAGGTAGATCTGTACCGGCAGTACCGTGGACGGGTCGGTGAATCCGCCCGGGATGTCGACGATGAAGGCCACCATGCCGATCATCAGCAGCGGGGCGGACTCTCCCAGCGCCCGTGCCATGCCGATGATCGTGCCGGTCAGCATACCCGGAAGCGCCAGCGGTAGAACGTGGTGAAACACCATCTGATTTTTGGAGGCGCCGACGCCCAGCGCCGCTTCGCGGATGGACGGCGGAACCGATAGCAGCGAAGCCCGGCTGGCGATAATAATGGTCGGCAGGGTCATCAGGGACAGCACCAGGCCACCGACGAGGGGGGCCGAACGCGGCAAGCCGAAAAAATTGAGGAAAACGGCCAGGCCCAGAAGCCCGAAGACGATGGATGGGACGGCGGCCAGGTTGTTGATGTTGACCTCGATCAGGTCGGTCCATCGGTTCTTTGGGGCAAACTCCTCCAGGTAAATGGCGGCGGCCACGCCGGTGGGAAAGGAGAGCAGCAGGGTGACGACCAGGGTATAGAAGCTGCCCATCAGGGCCCCACGGATCCCCGCCAGTTCAGGTTCGCGGGAATCCCCATTGTTGAAGAAATTGAAATTGAAGGCCTTGCGAACACGGCCCTCTGCGGCCAGTTGATCGATCCAGGCCAATTCTTTGTCCTTCAGGCGACGCTGGCTCTCCGGCAGACGCCGGTCCATATGCCCTTTGACGAGCATGTCCACGTCGTCGTCGGCAGGCACCCAGACCGAAATGCGCTTTCCGATCAGGCTGCGATCCTTCAGCAGCATGGTGCGCACCTGGAACGCCGCGCCGGTGCTCACCAGTCCATTGAGGGAACGTTTGTCCTGTCGTCCCGAGACGTCGGGAAACCGCTGGCGTAATGCGTCCTTGACGATGGACAGGTAGTTGGCGTCAGCGGCCAGCCGGTCTTTGAATTCCGCCGGGTTGTAATAGACATCGAGCTTGATTTCCGTCTGCTGAAAAGCGCTGTATCCCTTGCCCAGGATGGTACTGAACAGCAGCGTGAGAAACGCAAGGCTGAGAGCGATCGCAGTGACACCATATATCTTGAACCGGCGTTCGGCCCGGTAGCGACGCTTCAGGCCGCGGTTGACGATGTCGATCGTCCGGCTTCGGCCCGACCCGACGGAAGGTTTGATTGGCGAGGTCATTTTATTCATACTGCTCCCGATATTTGCGGACCACCACCAGGGCGATGACGTTCAATGCCAGGGTTACCAAAAACAGCAGCAAGCCCAGGGCGAATGCCGCCAGGGTCTTTGGGCTGTCGAACTCCTGATCGCCCACCAGCAGGGTCACGATCTGGACGGTCACCGTGGTGACCGCCTGAAATGGGTTGGCCGTCAGGTTGGCCGACAGCCCGGCAGCCATCACGACTATCATGGTCTCGCCGATGGCTCTCGACACGGCCAGCAACAGGCTGCCGACGATCCCGGGAAAAGCGGCCGGGATGACCACCTGCCGCACGGTTTCCGAACGGGTGGCCCCCAGCGCCAGGGCGCCGTCCCTGAGGGCCTGAGGGACCGCATTGATCACATCGTCGGAGAGGGAAGAGACGAAGGGAATGATCATCACGCCCATGACCAGACCGGCGGCCATGGCGCTTTCCGAAGAAATGGTCAGACCGAAGAAATCGCCCGCGTCGCGGAAAAAGGGCGCCACGGTCAAGGCGGCGAAGAAGCCGTAGACCACGGTTGGGATGCCGGCCAGGATCTCCATGATCGGCTTGACGATGTCCCGGATGCGGCGGTTGGCGTATTCGGACAGGTAGATGGCAGACATCAGACCGATGGGCGCCGCGACCGCCATGGAAATCAGGGATATCATCACCGTGCCGGCCAGCACCGGAATCGCACCGAAGGCACCTGAAGAACCGACCTGGTCGGCACGGATGGCCATCTGCGGGCTCCAATCCAGGCCGAAAAGAAAATCGGTCACCGGTACGGTCTGGAAAAAGCGGATGGCTTCATACAACACCGACAACACGATGCCGATGGTGGTGAAGATGGCGACCATGGAACAGGCAATCAGCAGATAGCGTACCATGCGTTCGACCTGATTGCGCGCGCGCAGCTTCGGAACGATTCTTGATCGGATGAAAACCAAGGCCAACAGGCTCAGTGAAACCGAGGCGATGGTCAGGCTGGTGAACGAGATCTGTTTCAGGTGCGAATAGCGGTCGGCGGCCTGCTGAATCAGCGGATCAGATGCCGCAGAAACGATGTTTCCGTCCACCAGGTTGCGGATATCGTTCAACAGCAGGTTTAACCGGCCGTCCGGCAGTGACCGAATTTCATCCGGGAGGCCGTTGAGCACCATACCGGTAATGATCGACGGTTCGAAAGCCAGCCAGGCGGCAACCACCACGATAGCCGGAATTCCGCACCACATGGCGGTCAGCGCGCCATAGTAAACCGGCCGGGAGTGCAGCTTTTTCAGTCCCTTCGGGCCTCCGGCCACGACAAAGGCCTTTTTGCGGCCGATGTAATATCCCATCGAGGAAAGCAGCAACAAGATGATTAGCAGATGAAGTGGGTTCATATTTACCGATAGCTGATCTGTAATGGTGGGCGATGGCGCTGTTTGCCGAGACCGTATATCGACCCAACCATGCAGGCCGCAGGAGTGGCAGCGTTATCCGTTACTCGCAAGTCATTTGAATCAGTCGCTTGGAAGACCATGTTAGAATCATGTTAGCATTGGGTAAAAACGCCCGTATTTCCTAAACCGCCGCGATTTCTATCGTGCGCAAAATAGACGCCAATTGTTAGGCAAATGTTAGCGTCAAGTTAGTTTTCAATGAGCACGTGCGACCCCGGTCGATTGGGGTTGTGAATTAAAAATGTAAATGATGCTTGACCCGGGCGACGGTGTTGCCTACTATCCCGACTTTTTACAAAGCGCGGGCGGAACGGTTCCGTTCCGGAAACAGCCAGCGCCAACCCATCAGCCAATGAAATCAATCGAATCCATGAAACCGCGCCATCAAACCCACCTGAAAGTCCTTTTCGCCCTGACCCTGGTCCATTTCACCGGCGATTTCTATAGCGCCTTCACCACGCCGCTGTTTCCCGCGTTCATGGACAAACTGAACCTGACCCTGGCCCAGGTGGGGCTCATCGCCGGCGTCAACCGGTTTCTATCTTTCATCGTCCAACCGGTTGCCGGTTACCTGGCGGACCGTTACCAGGGTCGCGCCATCATCCTCGGCGGCCTGCTCATGGCGGTGGTCTTCATCCCCCTTTCCGGCATCGCCGGCAGCTACTGGATGCTGATGCTGTTCATCGCCTTGGGGTCCGTGGGATCCTCGCTGTTTCATCCCTCGGTGGCCGGCATGATTCCGCTCTATGCCGGAAATCGCAAAGGCTTTTCCATGTCCGTGTTCAACACCGGCGGCACGCTGGCTTTCGCCGCGGGGCCCTTTTTCATCACCGCCATCGTAGCCGCCTGGGGCCTGGAGGCCATGCCGGTCACCATGGTTATCGGGCTGGCAGTCATGGTCTACCTGTGGGTGGCGGTCCCCTCTCCGAAAAGTGAAGGCATGGCCTCCCTGGGCTTGATGGGCACGCTGAAGAAACAGTTCGGCGCCGTATGGAAATCCATCTTTCTGATCTGGCTGGTGATGGTGCTGCGGGCGGTGGTCGGCCAGTCGTTCATGACCTTCATGCCGGTCCTGCTGGTGAGTCGGGGATACTCCCTGGTTTCAGGAGGCCTCATGATCACCCTGTTTACCCTGGCCGGCACCGCCAGCGGGCTGATGGCCGGATACCTGGCCGACCGGGCGGGGGCCAGGCCGATCTTCCTGGTTTCCCATCTGCTGATGACCCCGGCCCTGCTGGCGATGCTTTCTCTGTCAGGTTCATGGATCTACGGCGGGGTGTTCGTGGCGGGCTTTTTCGTGCTGGCCACCCTGCCCCTTGGGGTGACCCTGGCCCAGGAACTGGCACCGGGCGGGCGCTCCATGGTCTCCAGCCTGATGATGGGGCTGGCTTATGGTCTGGGCGGAGCGCTGGCGCCGGTGGTAGGTCGGCTGGCCGATATCTATTCGGTGGCCACCGTGCTGTGGGCCGTATCTTTCATCCCTCTCGTCACCATACCTCTGATTCTCATGTTTCCGCGGGTTGATCAGCGGGAGGCCGTCGGATGATGCAAGCCGCAAAACCGAACGGGCCGGGATCCGTTGAACCCAAGGCAATGCGAGCGTGAAGGATGTGGCACGTGCGGGCCCGATAACCACACCGAATCCGGTCGATTGAACCGCGACAGCCAACGCACTTCCTGCCGCTTGGGGCAGGGTTTCGGTGGGGAACAGGAGGCGGTTAGATTGTTCGAGCAGGCCATGCGGCTGAGCCCGAAGCATCCCTGGTGGATTCCTTACGCCTATGCGTGACCCTGCACCTTGTCGGTCGAAAGGAGGAAGCCGTTCAATCATTCAAGAAGGCTATCGCTCTCAACCCCACCCATGTTCTTCCCCAAGCATTTCTGGCCGCTGTTTATGCCGACCTCGGTCGGACCGACGAAGCCAAAACCATCGCCGCAGGGGTGATGCGTGTGGACCCCAAATTTACAGCGACACGACTCCTACAGAGCCATACCCTCCATGATCCCGCAAGAGACGCTCAATTTAAAAATCTGATGCATCGCGCCGGTTTGCCAGAATGATACAGATGATAGAATTTATACTGACGATATCCAACCGAAAAATGATAATTTAACATGTTTTCAGATAGATAACTCTTTTGGCAAGCGGTTTGTCGTTTTCGTCAACACATTTCTTGTGTGTTAGCCATAATGTATTTTCTCAACCAATACCCAAATATACTTTTTTGTTCAAAGCGAAGACCTTTATCGAGTTCAACATTTAGGAGATGCCGCCAAGATTGAGAACTCCAGGAGCGCTTCATTCAAAGTATGGCCGAGAATGAATCGCTCCTATGACGCACCCTAAATATCATGAGGCGTCTCTTGGGCGGAATTGCACGGTAATATTTAGGTTCCTGATTCCCAAACGATCCAATGGGATAATCACAGAGTGGTCACTCGACAGACCCGGGGGAAACGAGACGGATATCGGCACTTCGCCCGATATCGCTCCCTCACCCGCACATCGATGGCATTCATAGTATCCAATCCCCCCATATCCCCGACATGTCGGACAAACTGACCGGGCCGGAACCATGACTCTTGCATGGCCGCCTCGCCGGGCCTGTTCCCGGGTAAGAGGAACCTCAAGAGTCAAATTCTGGACCCGACCGGATTTCGAGTGATCAATCGATGAAAAATTGTTCCACAACCAATCAAAGATCTCGTCAAATGAGGGTGAAAAGGTTTCAAAGGAGCGAACCGGTGAAATTTCTCCCATATCGGCAGGAGCGCTCTCGGGTATCAGGGGCTCCGGTTCGACCTTGGGCCTGATATCGGGTGCCTTTCTTATCCGGACATTCGTGAGCCTCTCTTCGTATGCCTTTCGCTTGATGGGGTTTCCTAAAACCGAATAGGCCTCTTGAATTTGTTTAAAAGGTCCACTGCCACCCCTGTAATGATCCGGGTGGAACTCTTTGGCCAAACGGCGATAGGCTGAATGAACCTCATTTGAACTTGCATTCGACGTAATCTCCAGAATAGCAAAATAATTTTTGGCCATTAGAAACCTCCTTTACCTAAGATACGGAACGGGGATTCCAGGTTGTAGAGGGTTAACCTTTTAATGACGATCTCTTTATTTGTAAGCGGATCACCTACCATAACAAATCTACGTCTTGAACCTTATCATTCAGCTCTCCGGTTGGTCTCCTGCAAACGCGTCAATTGGGAGTTCGGATAAGCGCTTCCCTTTATCAACCAATTTTTTAATTTCAGCGAATGCTTTTGCATATTGGACGGTTAACGGTTTGATTAATGAAAACAGGGAATCGTCCTTGCCTACCAATTGCTTGATTTCATCTTGGAGTACCTTCGCCTGCTTAAAATGATTCTTGATCATGGCAAATGCTTTTTCGCGTTTGTCTTGTCGCTCGCGTTCTATTACGAAAACAGGCAGCAGCCGTTGAATCGACCGTTCGATGATTTCACTCCGTGATCCGGGGGCATGTTTGGTGACAACCTCCAGTGTGGTCAACGATTTTTGGCTGACAACAAATGTTTTTTGAACGCGTTGCTCCTTTTCCGCGGTATCATCAGGCAGCGATTCTGCAATAGCGTACAACTCATCCTCATCCTCCATCAGATAATCAAACAAGGATTTTTGCTTAATTCCCAATTGGGCCGCCAGGATGCTGAGCATTTCAATGGCCTCGGGGCGCAGTTTGAACGTGGCCCGGACCGATTTTTTCCCTAACAAACCATCTATCTTATCAGATTGTTGAGGAATATCGCCTTGATTTTGAATGACCAATCTATCCATAAACCACTCTCAAAGATTACTTTTAAAGTATTATTTTTTTAGTAATACTATATTTAAAGCCTATAATACCAAATTCAAGAGCCGTTGTATAAAAATTTTTCGCCAAATACTACCTAACATACTGGATCATATGTTTATACTACACTATCGAGGCATGTCGCTTAAATTGCCACCGGATCGATTTCGGCGTTTCGGTAAAACGCCAATGTACAGTTGAAAAATTAATTTTTTATAAACAATTTCAAATTTATAAAATGTTTCAAAGAAAATTTTGGGTTCCACTTGACAGTTCTTATCATGAAATTACTTTTTTATATAAATTTTTTTAGTAATTTGTCGGGAAGGGGGTGCAAAATGAGCATAAAAAAGTGGATACCTTGGAATTGGTTCAAAAAAGAAGAGGAGGACAGCGGTAATCAGGTGCCGGTGCAGCGTACTTCGGCCGACGATCAACTCCCGGCTTTCAGCGGATCGCTGACTCGGTTTCACCAGGAAATCGACCGTCTATTTGAGCAGGCATTCCGTGGATTCGACCTGTCTCCATTTGGTTTCAACCGCTCGTTTTGGCCACGCATGAATGACGGCACGCTTAGGCCGACCTTGGATCTGGGTGCCACGGACAAGGCGTACACCGTTGCCGTCGAAGTGCCCGGTGTGGATGAAAAGGATGTCAAGGTGGAGATCGTCAACGATACCCTGACGATTCGGGGCGAAAAGAAGCAGGAAAAAGAGGAAAAGGAAAAGAACTACTATCGCATGGAACGCAACTACGGATCGTTTCAGCGGGTGTTGTCCCTACCGGTAGATGCCGATCAGGAGGGGGTCTTGGCCGCCTTCAAGAACGGCGTACTGACGGTCACCATGCCGAGAAAGGCCGCCCCGGCGGCCCATGTGCGGCAAATCGAGATCCAACATGCCTAACGATGGACGCAACAAGAATGGGCGAATGGCCCTGGACTGAAAACCATCAAAAAGGAGGAACGCGCCATGTTTACAAGAGGACTGTTCAATTATCCGTCAATGGGGTGGCGGCATCCGTTCGCCGAATTGGAGCGTATGTCGCGTCAGATGGACCGGTTGACGCAAGGCCTGGTGGGCCACCCGGGATTGGGATGGCTTTCCGCCAAGGTCTTTCCGGCAATCAATCTAACCGAGGACGCTGACAACTACTATGTCCGCGCGGAACTGCCGGGCATCAAAGCCGATGCATTGGACATTCAGGCCGTCGGCAGGAACCTCACCATTGCGGGCGAACGCACGATTTCGTCCGAAGGTGAAAATGTCAGGTATCACCGCCGGGAACGCGAGGCCGGCAAGTTTTCTCGAGTCATCGGCCTGCCTGGAGAAATTGATGCGGAAAAGGTGGACGCCAAGCTGGCCAACGGCATGCTGATGGTCACCGTTGCCAAGGCGGAAGCCGCCAAACCCAAACAGATCACCGTCAGCTAATCCACCCTGTCGGAAAGGAGGGACGAACCATGACTGAATCCAAAGAACTTCAGGTCAAAGACAAACAAGAGGTGGCCAGCCCCGCCGAACAGACCCGACCGGGTGTAATCTTTACGCCGGATGTGGACATCTTCGAAGACGAGCGGCAGATCACGTTGCTGGCCGACATGCCCGGTGTGGCGCCCGACGGCATCACGATCGATTTGAATGACAATGTGCTGAGCATTGCAGGAGAGGTCAAGCCCTTTGAATCCGCCAACGAATCCGATGTGCTGATTGAGTTCGAAATTGGACGTTATTACCGGCAATTCACCCTGTCCGAGGTTATTGATCAGGGCAAGATCGAAGCGAAGCACGAAGATGGGGTACTGCGCCTGACGCTGCCCAAAGCGGAAAAGGCCGTCCCCCGTCGCATCGCCGTAACTGCAGGTTAATGTTCAGCTGTGGGGAGACCCGAACATAGGCGCTTCGGGTCTCCAATTGTTCGGTCAAAGTGAGGGGGGACATGTTCGACATGAAAATGCCTTTAATCCGAATCCCTTTGATCGCAATTGTGTTGATCGTTGTGGTTGTGCTGTGTTCTTGCCTGGGCGTCCACGCATGCCGATGATGTTGCTGCTATAGATAGAAATTTTGTTCGCTACGTCAGCTTTCCAATACAATAATTATGAACATTTGTTAGATGGAGGATAAAATGAAGCTGTGGGATAGAATACAAAGAGGTATGGAGGCCGGTTTTGATGCAACGATTGCGGCAGTCCATACGATTACTGAAAAAGCAGGTGAAGGCATTGAATTAACAAGGTTAAGACGTGAAAAAGTGAGACTTGAAACCCAAGTTACCAGGCGTCTGGCTGAAATAGGCAATAAGGTATTTGAAAAAATTTCCGCTGAACGGGATGACGAAATCGCTGAAAAACTGGGAATTAAAGATATTATAGTTGAGGTCGCCCAAAATGAGGCCAAAATGGTTGAGATCGATCGGCGCCTGAAAGATGCGCTTAAAACCTCTGTGTAGAAAAAAATTAACGGGTCACGCAACTTTATCGAAGGCGGCTCAAGGCAGATCAATATTGGGTATAAATACACCACCCAGCCCCATACGGCTGTATGCCCGAAGGAGGATGATATCAATGAAGGTAAGCATTGAATTCAAAGGGGCTGATTTCATTGGTCGTGATAAGATTGAAGCATTGATTGAAGACTGGATGGAGCGCTATCTAAAAACTCGGGCAACTTTGCATGGATTTACCAGTAAAGAACTATCCGCCATAATAAGGAAGCAAGATGATGACGAAGAATCCTTTTTCATAAGGCTTCATATGCTTGTGCCGCCAAATACAGTTTTGGTTGCTCGAGGTAAAGCGAACCAACTGCAGTCTGCCCTTGAAAAGGCTTTAGAAACCCTGTTTCTCCGCTATGAAAAACATATTGATCGTATTCGTCAGCAGGATGCAAACAAGCGTCAATCGCGCCAAGAACGAATAGATAGTTTTAAGGATCATCACGACACATTGTCAACCGAACTCCTTAAAGAGGCTCATACAGTTATCGAATCGCTATTGCCAAAGCTAAAAAACACAATAAGTCGAGAATTGACTTTTTTACGGAGTCAGGGCGATTTGCCACATAGCTACCCGACAACTCTGGATATTTTGGACGAAGTCATTGCAAGCGGAATATCCGATTGGAAACCGGTTATCGATAGCAAATCTGCATACATTTTTTTAATGCAGAAAATGAACGAAGTTCTGAGTCGAGAGGTGGCGGCAAGCCATGTGTATGGTGATATCATATCTTTGGAAACCCTTGCTCCGAAAAATCCTGTGGAACATGCAGAAAGTATGGTGGGTGAAGAATTTTATGAATTCTATCAGCCGGACGAATTGTTAAAAATTGAAGATCTGGTATTTGATGAAAAAGCGCTGATGCTTCTGGAAAAAAATCAGGATGACCAAAAGATAAATTATCTCCTTCGATTGATCAAAGAACTTCCTATAAAATGGCGGCGCGCATTCATTCTGCACGAGCTCGAAAATATACCGGTTAAAGAATTGGCCGGACTAATGGATGTCAATATCGAAAAAATTAAAGAGTGGATCGACTATACAAACAATTTTTTAAATGCCAGACTGACGGACGCAGGATTCGAATTCGGCATTGGCAATATGCTCTCTGATCTACATCTGAATAGTGATGATCGGTGATCAATTGGCTTAGCCCAAACAAACATCAGATTGACCCAAAGTCCAGGCAACTGTTATGGTCCCGTCGCGATCATGATACTGAAGGATGCTGTAATTTCGTCTATCTGGCAGCTTTCGCCAAAATTTTTCCCCAATCTCGATATGTCAAATTGGTTAGAAAGTGGCTATCTGGCATTACCCTCCATTTCTTCCAACTTGGAAGCATGGCAAGAAAGCACACGAAACAGTGAGGCCCATTTTTGTGGGCAGCCATAGCGAACTTGCCGGGTCCTGACAATTTTTCTCACTTATCTAAGGAGCATTTGCATTCACCGTCAATCGGCCCTTCAGTGCAAGTGCGATAAGCAAGCCAACGACAATACTCGTACCGATGCTTGTCACAAGCATGTGGGTATGTTCTTTCATTGCTGCGCCCGTTTTGAAATCGGCCATGCGGCTTGTTTCGTCAGTAAGGCTGCGCAGACATCTCATTTCGGGAGCACATCTGTTATTGCGCCTTGGAGCGAGAACATCGCATCCCGGTTCAGCCAGACCACGATAGCCGCAACCACCACGAATAGCCAGGTATCGTAGGGCTGTGCATCCGGCCACAGGGGATTGATCAATTGCAGGTGGAAAAACGCCGGAAGCAGGATACTGCCGCGTGAACTGTTGAACAGCGGTGTCACGATGACGCTGAGGGCCACGGTTCCCACGAAGAACGGCGTCAACGACCAAGCGCTTTGCGGTGTGCCGCTGAGCAGAAAGGCCGGAAGATGCCAGACCGCCCAGATGACACCCAGCAGCAGCGCAGCCCATATGGGTGCCATACTGCGCTGCAGCAACGGTAATGCCAGCCCGCGCCACCCAATTTCCTCGATTGGCCCCTTGATTGCCATCAGCAGCAGCGCCAGCAGGTAGGTCAGCACAGATGGAAATGGAAACAGCGTGTCATAGGCGCCCTCTTTGACCAGGGCCGCTGCGTAGAACACTACCGGCACGGCGACGATCAGAAGGACATACCACTGGATCGACACCCGCCACAGCAGCAGCCGGGAGAGAAAGCGACGCGTCCCGTCGATACCGTGTCGGTAAAGGACCAAGGTCAACGCCGCGATAGCCGGTGCATAGACAGCGAGGTAGAACAGCGGGTGTTCGCCTGTGAGACTTCCGAACAGTTGGACCATCGTCTCAGAGGCAAACATATAGAGTGCGAGGATGCCCCAGGCGATCAGAAAGGCCATCACAAAGAACGGGATCAGGTCACGTTGGCGCATGCTAAAGACTCCTTACGGGTTCGGACTGATGCCGGAAGGCTCACACTGAGGATCCCGAGAGCGGCAAGGGCATACAGAATAGGTAAGCTCAGCCGAGAGACCAGCGGGAAGTCGAGAATCGGGTGTGCAAGAATCCATTGTCGCCACCAGGTGGATCGTTCGCGCGGATCAGCCATGGGGAAAGTCCACATCGGTTACATCCACCACGAAGAACGGAAAATACTGATCTGTACCGAACCAGTTGCCCGCTTCCACGTGTGTGGGCAATCGGAACCCGGCAAATACCCTAAACGCGGACAGGTGTCCCCCAAATGGTTGCAGCCGGTGCTGTTTGTCAGGATTGGCATTACTCCATCGTTCAAAGCAGACCTGGATCGGCTGACCATCCGGCGCCACCGTGACATCGACTGACTGCGAGAGACCTTTATGGTTGACGGTGAGTCGGGCGCAATCCGTATCCACCCGCTTCC
>NZ_JBUOIV010000030.1:0-63674 GCF_055467485.1 Desulfosarcina sp.
GCCGCCAGCGTTCATTCTGAGCCAGGATCAAACTCTCCAATTAAACTATTTAACGTTACTTGCGTAACAAATTGACTTAAAGAGACCCAACTCTTAAAAACCTGTCACTATTTAGTTTTCAAAGATCAAAAATGTCGCCTTTCATCGGCTGACGAAAAGCTTAAATATACCATCCAAACGCCTACTGTCAACAATTAAAATATTATAATTTGAGTTGACGGGGAACATTTTTGAAGCCGCCCGAAAAGACCCACTTGAATACCGCCTGAGGCGTGACTGGATCCTTTTCGAAAGGCATATTTTTAAAGATCACAAAGGATGGTTCAGTTGTGTTTTACACACTTGAAAAACGAAGCGCTATCTACACGGCCCTGATGCCATTGTCAACGCTTATTTTAACTTAAAACCACGATCTTGAAAAAATGCTTTTTCCCTGCACGCAGCAATATTTGCATGTCACTGATATCCTTGCTGGTTATCATTTCATCAAAGCGCTCCAACCGCCGGCCATTCACATATCCGCCGCCTTGTTGAATTAAACGCCTGGCTGCTCCGGAAGAGTCGGCCAAGCCGACACGATGGAACAACCTGAAGCTGGGAATGCCATCTTTAAACTCCGCTACGTGCATTTCAACGTGGGGAACCGTCTCGTCATCAGACGTGTCATAAGCCCTCGGGATCTGACTTGACGGCAGCAGGCCATCGGGGATTCGCCTATAACCAAACATTGAAGAGGCGGATTGATTGGCTTTCTGGGCTTCTTCTTCGCCATGTGCCAACCGGGTCGCCTCAAATGCGAGGATCGATTTAGCCGCATTCAGATCTGCCCCCTGGAGGTCGGCAAGAGATTCGATTTCATCCAAGGGAAGAAAGGTGAAAAGAGCCAAGAATCGCATCACATCCCGATCGTCCGTATTCACCCAGAACTGATAATAATCGTATGGGGAGGTTCGATCGGGGTCGAGCCAGACGGCTCCGGCGGCAGTTTTGCCCATCTTGGCGCCACTGGCGGTGGTGATCAACGGAAAAGTGATCCCAAAGGCGCTTTTGCCCTCAACACGCCGGATCAGATCGATCCCGGCCACAATGTTGCCCCATTGATCGCTGCCACCCATCTGAAGGCAGCAATCATATCCCTTGCGTAGTTCTAAGAAATCGTAAGCCTGAAGGACCATGTAGTTGAACTCGATGAAACTCAGCCCCTCCTCCGAATCCAGACGCATTTTGTAGCTTTCCGCCTTGATCATTCGATTGACGGAAAAATGCCGTCCGATATCTCTTAGAAAAGGGATGTATTCCAATTTGGTCAGCCAGTCTGCGTTGTTGACCATAATGGCTTTGTTGTCTGAAAAATCGATAAAACGGGACAGTTGGTTTCTGAGGCCGATAACATTGGCGGCCACATCTTCCACCGTGAGGAGCTTCCGCATCTCGGTCTTTCCGCTGGGGTCTCCGACAAGACCGGTGCCACCGCCCACCAAAGCAATCGGCCGATGTCCGTTTCGCTGCATATGAGCCAGGGACATGATCGGGACCAGACTACCCACGTGAAGGCTCGAGGCTGTCGGGTCAAAACCGATATAGCAGGTCACCTGTTTGGCATCCAGATAGTCGTGCAAAGCCTCATCGTGGGTCGTCTGTTCCACAAATCCGCGCGCCCTTAGTATGTCCAGAACATTTTTCATTTCACATCAGCCTTTTGAGATCAGCGTTTACTGGGCCGCCACAGGTTTATTTATTGGCGTATTCAACCACGCGTGTCTCCCGGATGACCGTCACCTTGATCTGCCCGGGAAATGTCAGTGATTCTTCAATTTTTTTGGCAATATCGCGACTTAACAGCACCGATTCTTCATCCGACACCTTATCACTTTTTACGATCACACGAATTTCACGACCCGCTTGGATCGCATACGTGTTTGCCACCCCCTGAAATCCGTTGGCGATGCCCTCAAGGTCCTCGATACGTCTGATGTAATTTTCAAGCAGTTCCTTTCTTGCCCCGGGACGCGCCCCGGAAAGTCCGTCCGCTGCCTGCACCAGCAATGCATAAACAGAGGATGGGGGGATATCCTCGTGGTGGGCCCCGATGGCATGCACGACGCCGGGAGTCTCCCCAAATTTCTTGGCCAGCTTGGATCCGATCACCGCATGGGGGCCCTCGACTTCATGGTCAATCGCCTTACCGATGTCATGAAGCAGTCCCATACGTCGGGCGACCTTCTCCTTCAGCCCCAATTCAGCGGCCATGATGCCGCACATCACGCCCACCTCCACCGAATGCTGAAGCACATTCTGGGCATAGCTGGTACGGTATTTCAGGCGGCCCAGGTATTTAATCAATTCGGCATGGATACCGTGGACACCTAAATCAAAGGCGGCCTGTTCGCCGGCTTCCTTAATGGCCGTATCGACTTCCTGGCCCGCCTTCTTTACCACATCCTCTATGCGGGCAGGATGAATTCGTCCGTCTGAAATGAGCTTGATCAGGGCCAATCGTGCGACTTCACGACGGACCGGGTTGAAGCCGGAAAGGATAACCGCCTCCGGTGTATCGTCAATGATCAAATCGATACCCGTGGCCGCTTCAATGGCTCGTATGTTCCTGCCTTCTCGGCCGATGATCCGCCCCTTCATTTCATCACCGGGCAACTGAACGACCGAAACGGTCCGCTCGGCAACAAAATCACCGGCATAGCGCTGGATAGCGGTGGCGATGATCTTTTTGGCCTTTTTATCCGCCTCCTCGTTGGCCTCGTTTTCGATACGTTTGATCAGCTTGGCACCTTCATAACGGGCTTCATTTTCCATGGCACGAATCAGTAATTCTTTGGCCTGATCCGCGGTCAAGGTAGAAATCCTTTCCAATTGCGCCTTTTGTTCCGACAGCAGAGTGTTGTATTTTTCCTCTTTATTGGCAAGGGTCTTATCGCGATCAGATAGAGACTGCTCTTTTTCGGCGATTTCCTTTTCACGCTGATCGATCATGTCGGTCTTGCGGTCAATATTTTCCTCTTTTTGAATCAGGCGATGCTCTGCCTTTTTTAATTCCGAACGGGTTTCTTTGGCTTCAGCCTCGAATTCGCTCTTCATCTTAAACAGGAGATCTTTGGCCTCAATGCCCGCCTCCTTGATTAAACTGTCAGCTTTGGCTTTAGCCCCCTTGACGATTAAACCAGCTTCGTTTTCGGCGTTCTTCAGTTTTTTTGATCCCAACGCGCCTTTGAGCAAGAGTGCCACAACACAGCCGATGGCAGCTGATCCCGCAGCGATAATGATGGTATATATGTCCATGTGAATCTCCGATTCCTAAACATTATATATGTAGAGGGTTATCATCTGACAACCAGATGATGCCCATGTTACTCTCAAGGAAAAAGAAAAGGGAACGGGCAGGCGAGCAAAGCCTACGCGGGAATGAAGGAAGGCGGTTGAGAAGCGGGAATGGAACCCCCACCATTGTGCCGTGTTGGCCGGTCTTTGATCCAAAGGATCAAGTGGGCACCTTGTAGTTTCTTTAGGCTTTTCTGTACGGGCAGAACTTGCTCACCAAAACTAGTGAAGGTTCCCGATAAGTAAGTGTTGGGTCAAAGTTCACTTTCCAATCACGAACACGGCAGGGGTTGATTCGATACGCCGTTTGTCAATCACGATTACAGAACCAGTGCTTAACGTCGGTCACCGCTTTGGCAGCAATACACGACCACTTTTGCTATCGTTTTTTGTTTCGGGACATTAAGCAATCGCTTTTTCCAGTTCATTGAGAACCACTGCAGATTTTTTGGTCATACGGGTAAAAAATTGGTGATAACGTTCTTCGCGCTTAAACTGTTCGCTGGCAATATTCAGCCCTGTCAGGACCAAAATCGTTTCTCTATCGACATTAACCGGTTTACCGTCAAACTGGGATTGAACCTTCTGGACGGCATCCTCAAAGTGTGCTGCCACCTTTTCTGCATCGGGCACACCGGAATCTGTCTGAAAAGTAAATTTGCGACCAAATATGTGCAGTGTAACCGTTTGTTCCAATTAGCGTTCGTTCCTATAAATCCCGCAGGTCGGCTTTCTATTCCTCTGTAATCCCTTCTAGTCTTCCGATCAGGCTGTCAATTTTTGCTCTGACGAGTGCCGTCAATTCCTCATGTTTCTTTTCGGCCTCGTCTTTTTCCTGTATCAATTTTTCCAGTTGTCCAATTCGATTGTTCAGATCGTCGTTTTCCTTTTTAAGCTGCTTGCGGGCCTGAACAACATGCTCAACTTTTTGTTCAATGAGTTCAAATTGTTGAAGTATTGCTTCTATATCCAGCATATTAGTTTATCCTTCGCTATATCAATATAACCAGCCAACGGTTTTTAAGTCAAGTGCTTTTCATTAAGGTCAAATCCGGTGGGCATTGATTAACAGGGACGACCATTTAAATTAAACAGTGCATTCGCTGATTCAAAATTCGTTTTTCAATTCGACGTAAAAGGGGCAAACCGAATCCGGTTTACCCCTTTTTACATAATTACCTTCTACCATTTTTCATTGCGCCCCCACCAACGCGAGGGATCAGGGTCGCTATTATTTTTTGTCAGCGCGTTTCGGCGAGTTGTATCCTGCTGATGGCACGAAGCAGTGCCGCCTTGGCACGAACGTAATCGACATCCTTACCACCGGAGTCGAGACGCTTTTCCGCACGTTCAACAGCGGCCTTGGCCCGCTGTATATCAATGTCCTTGCGTCGCTCCGCCGATTCCGCCAAAACCGTCACGCGATCGGGAAGGGCTTCGGCGAATCCGCTGCTGACGAAAACAAACCGCTCGCGGCCACTTTCGTCCTTGTATTTCAGGGCGCCGGTCTTCAGCGTGGTCAGAAAGGGGGTATGACCGCTAAGCACACCGAACTCACCCATTGAACCGGGAGCCATGACAATCTGTGCACTTTCACTGACAACAGACTTTTCGGGAGTAACCACTTCGAGTCTAATGCTTTCAGCCATTTGCTACCTCTTTCTCTCCATTAAGCCTCGGCCATTTCCTTTGCCGCTTCAAGGACTTCTTCGATTCCGCCCCTCATGTAAAAGGCCTGCTCTGGAATGCTGTCGTGAACGCCTTCACAGATCTCTTTGAACGCACGGACCGTGTCTTCAACCTTGACGTATTTTCCGGCTTTACCGGTAAATGTTTCAGCCACGTGGAACGGTTGGGAGAGGAATCGCTGGATTTTACGGGCACGCTGTACAGTCAGTTTGTCTTCATCGGAGAGTTCTTCCATGCCAAGAATCGCAATGATGTCCTGAAGTTCCTTGTATTTTTGCAGCATGTTCTGAACTTGACGGGAAACCAGGTAATGTTCCTCACCAATGACCATGGGATCCAGGATCCGCGACGTTGAGTCCAGAGGATCCACCGCAGGATAAATGCCAAGCTCGGCGATCTGGCGCGACAGCACCACGGTTCCGTCAAGGTGGGCAAAAGTGGTGGCAGGCGCCGGGTCGGTCAAGTCGTCAGCAGGTACGTAGACACATTGAACAGCCGTAATAGAGCCCTTGTCCGTTGAGGTGATACGCTCCTGCAGGCCTCCGAGGTCAACAGCAAGCGTGGGTTGGTAACCCACCGCGGAAGGCATGCGGCCGAGAAGCGCCGACACTTCGGAGCCAGCCTGGGTGAAGCGGAAGATGTTGTCGATAAAGATCAGCACGTCCTGGCCTTCCTTGTCGCGAAAGTATTCCGCACAGGTCAAGGCGGAAAGTGCCACCCGTGCACGCGCCCCCGGCGGTTCGGTCATCTGGCCATATACCAGCGCCGCTTTGGGAAGAACCCCGGACTCCTTCATTTCGTGGTACAGGTCGTTGCCTTCACGGGTACGCTCGCCCACACCGGCAAACACGGAGATACCGCCATGCTGCATGGCGATGTTGTTGACCATTTCCATCATGATAACCGTCTTGCCAACGCCAGCGCCACCGAACATCCCCATTTTTCCACCGCGGGGAAAAGGCACCAGAAGATCGATCACCTTAACACCGGTTTCAAGTACGCGGACTTCCGTGTCCTGCTCGGTGAAAAGCGGTGCCGGACGGTGGATGGGCATCATTTTTTCCTGGCTGACCGGACCCAGGCCATCCACGGGACGCCCGACGACGTTGAGCACACGGCCCAGACTGGCTTCGCCCACGGGCATCATAATGGGGGCGCCGGTATCTTTTACCGCCATACCACGCACCAGGCCATCAGTAACGTCCATGGCGATGGTTCGCACCACATTGTCGCCGAGATGTTGGGCGACCTCGACCACCAGATTGTCCTCCTCGTCACTGATGGTAGGGTTGGTGATCAACAGTGCAGTGAGGATATTCGGCAGCTGCGCCTGTTCGAACTCAACGTCTACGACAGGTCCCATAACCTGTGTGATTTTGCCTATATTCTGTGCCATTTACAGCCTCCTAAAATGTGTTTTACCCCTTGAGGGCCTCGGCGCCGCCGACAATATCCATCAGATCCGCAGTAATGGCTGCCTGTCGGGCTTTGTTGTAAGCGAGGGTCAAATTGTCGATCATATCGTTGCACGCCTTGGTGGCGTTATCCATGGCGGTCATCCGGGCGGCATGTTCGCTGGTGGATGTTTCCAGCAATGCCCGGTAGATCTGAACATACACGTTGCGCGGCAGCAAATCGCCGAGAAGCTCCTCCGGCGATGGTTCACAAATGTGCTCGGCCTGGTATTCCGCAGAACCGCCATCTTCCGTTTCATCTTTTTCGATGGGCGGTATGGGCAGCAGTTTCTGGACTACCGGGAGTTGCTTGGCCATGCTCACGAATTCTGAATAAATAATGTAGACTTCGTCATAGTGACCGTCCAGAAATCCGTCCACCAGCTTTTTACCGGCGGTCGAGGCGACATTGAATCCGAACTTGCTGCCGACAACACCGAGATGCGCATCGACGATCTTACGGTTGTTTTTACGGCACCAGTCTCGCCCCTTCTTGCCGAAGCAGGTGAAGGAGTATTCGGCGCCTTCGATAGAATTGTTTTTAATGTGGTTTTTCGCCCCATCGGTTAGGTTGATGTTAAAGCCGCCGCACAACCCCCGGTCGGACGTGCATAAGACCACATGGATCTTTTTCACGTCCTCCTTGGGAATCAGCAACGGGCTGGCTTCATCACCGGCTTTTTCCGCCAGGCTGCCAAGGACTTCAGAAAATTTTTCGGCATAGGGGCGGAATCCGTCCATCGCCCCCTGCGCACCGCGCAACCGCGAGGTTGCCACCATGTTCATGGCTTTGGTGATCTGCTTGGTCTTCTTGACACCCTGGATTTTTAACTGGACTTCCTTTAACGTTGGCATAAAGTTTACGTCCTTATCGCATATGGGCTGAGTTCAGCAGTTTTCCAAAAGCCTTATTTGATGGTGTCTTTAAATTCTTCATTATACGCCTCAAGGGCGGACTTGAGCAGCCCTTCGATCTCTTCCGTGATATCCTGAGCCTCTTCCAGTTTGGAAAAAATCTGCGGGTAGCGCTCTTCGACGAAGGGATAGAGACCGGCTTCATACTTGGCGACGACGTCGGTGGGGAACTTGTCCAAATACCCACGTGTCGCGGCATATAGGATGGTTACCTGCTTTTCGTGAGAAAGGGGCTTGTACTGGGGCTGTTTAAGCACCTGAATCAGGCGCGCCCCGCGGGTAAGCTGCCGCTGCGTGGCGGCATCCAGGTCACTGCCGAAGGCGGCAAAGGCCTCCAGTTCGCGGAACTGGGCCATATCCAGGCGCAGCGTACCGGCCACTTTTTTCATGGCCTTGGTCTGGGCGGCACCGCCGACACGGGAGACTGACAGACCGACGTTGATAGCCGGTCGAACACCGGCGAAAAACAGCGCGGGCTCCAGGTAGATCTGGCCATCGGTGATCGAAATCACGTTGGTCGGAATGTAAGCCGAAACGTCACCGGCCTGGGTCTCAATGATCGGCAGGGCCGTCAGGGAGCCGGCGCCGAGTTCATCGCTGAGCTTGGCCGAACGTTCCAACAGTCTGGAGTGGTTGTAGAAAATGTCGCCGGGGTAGGCTTCGCGTCCCGGCGGCCGTCTGAGCAGCAGGGAGACCTGCCGGTAAGCAGCAGCCTGCTTGGAAAGATCGTCGTAAATGATCAGGGCATGCTGGCCTTTGTCGCGGAAGTATTCACCCATGGCACATCCGGCGTATGGTGCCAGATACTGCAAGGTCGCTGGGTCGGAGGCGCAGGCGGCAACGATGGTGGTGTATTCCATGGCCCCTTCCCTTTCGAGAACGGCCGCCACCTGGGCAACGGTAGACTTTTTCTGGCCGCAGGCCACGTAGATGCAATATACATCGGTGTTCTTCTGGGCCAGGATGGCATCCACGGCCACCGCGGTCTTGCCGATCTGGCGGTCGCCGATGATCAACTCACGTTGCCCCTTGCCCACCGGGGTCATGGCGTCGACCGCCTTCAGGCCGGTGTAGCAAGGTTCGTGAACCGACTTTCTGGCGATAACACCCGGGGCCACCATTTCCACGCGGCGAAAATCCGGTGTGTCGATGGCGCCCTTGCCGTCGATGGGCTCTCCAACACCGGAAACCACGCGACCGAGCACCGCCTCGCCTACCGGCACCTGGGCGATTTTACCGGTCCGTTTGACCATGTCACCCTCTTTGATGCCGGTGTCCTCGCCCATGATGGCGATACCCACGTTATCCTCTTCCAGGTTGAGCACCAGGCCAAGAACGCCGCCGGGGAACTCCACCAGTTCGAGTGCCATGACTTTTTCCAGGCCGTATACCCGGGCAATGCCGTCACCCACGGAAAGCACGACACCGGTTTCGCTCAGTTCGATCTTCTTGTCATAATCCGTGATCTGCTCTTTGATGATCTGACTTATTTCTTCAGCTCTTAGTTCCATTAGACACGCTCACCCCTTTTTAAAGATTCTCTCATATTGAGCAACTGCGTCCGGACACTGCCGTCCAGAACCAGATCGCCGATGCGGGTCACAATACCGCCGATCAGTTCCGGATCCTGCTCAACCTCCAGAATGATATCCTTACCTGTCCGTTTGGACAGGGCTGACCGAATTTTATCAACGGTTTCGGATGAAAGTTCGGTTGCCGAAACCAGACTGGCCCGGGCGACGCCTTTGAGTTCATCGGCAAACTTTTGAAAAAAGTCGTTGATGTTACTCAAAAACCCGATCCGCCCCTTGTCGAATAGAAAAAGAAGAAAGGTGGCCATGGCCTGAGACAGCTTCAGATTATCCATTACGGTCGTCAGGACTTTTTTGCGCCCATCCGCATCATAGAGCGGATTGACCAGCACCTGTTGAAGGCTCTTTTCCTGCTCGATCAGATTAGCAAAAGCACCCAATTCTTCCCGGTAGGTCTCTGTTTTCCCATCCTCCTTACCGATCAGCAGGAGTGCTTTGGCGTACCGCCTTGCAATCGCCAGATTCTTCACTATGCCACCACCTTCTCTAAGTATTCATCCACCAGTTTTTCCTGGTCTTCCGAGTTGATCCTTTCCTTGATGATCGCCTCGGCCTTTGCCAGGGCCTTTTCCACGATGATCGCCTTGAGTTCTGTTTTGGCCTGTAGGAATTCGTGCTCGATATTCTTGCTGGCCTGCTCTTTGAGCCTTTCTGCGGCCGCCTCGGCTTCTTTCAGGATTCTGGCCTTGGCCTCTTCGCCCTGCTTCACGTACTCGGCCAGCATGGCTTCGGTTTCTTTGTCCAGATCAGCCATTTTGGCATCGTACTCGGCCAGCTTGGCTTCCGCCTCCCGCTTCTTTTCTTCCAATGCCGCCAGCTGCTCTTTGATGCCCTGGATGCGTCCGCCCAGCGCCTGGGAGACCGGTTTCTTGAGAACCAGAAAGAGTCCGATCGCCAACACGGCAAAATTCATCACCCGGTAGGTGTCCGTTGCCATCCATCCCTTGGCTCCTGCCTCACCGTGTCCGCCTCCACTTTCCGCAAAAGCGACAGCGCTTCCAAACAAAAGAAGCGCAGCCATAGCCAGTGGCAACATCCACCCAGCGCTACGGCGGCGCTTCTTGCTGAAAATTGGAACGTTCATTAAGCAACCCTCCCCAATATTTTTTGTCCAATCGCATCTGCAAATGCGTCAATTTCATCCTCCAGCGCGGCCTTGACGGCACCCATATCCTGCGCAATTTTTTCCTTGACTTCCTTGAGCTCGGCCTGGGCGCTATCGTTGATCTTGCCCATGATCGCCTTTTCTTCATCTGCAGCGGCCTGCATCAGTACTTCCTTTTCTTTCTGGCCGGCAGCCCGGGCCTGACGGACACCATCGGCATATGCGTCCTCTTTGTTCTGGACCTGTTGGGCGGAGCCGTCAATGTCGGACTGCATTCCGACCATTTTTTCTTTTCTCTCCAGCAGTATTTTTCGAATGGGCCGGTAGAGCACCATGTTCAAAATCCAAATTAACAGTAAAAAATTCGCAATTTGCAAGACTATGGATCCATCGACGCTTACCATCTAAGAGCCTCCGTTGAAGTAGGATTAAATATCCCAAAAAACAATATATTGTCTATAAATGATATGACTTACGAAAGGTGCGAACTCCGGCGGTCTATACCATCAGCACCGTCGAAATGTCAAAGGTTTTTTAAAATTTAATCCGTCATCCGGATTTCTTTTCATCACGCGTTGTTTCTATCGCTTTTCTTTCGACAGGCATCGGTTGCGGTTTGACCATGCTGCAATTTCCGTTAAAAAAAACCCCTGTTTCAATGGAAATCACCGGCGCCTGGATATCCCCGGTGATTTTGGCCGGCGGATAGACGTCGATTCGCTCGCCAGCCTGAATATGTCCATTGACCGTTCCCTTGACGATGGCTGTTCCCACATGGATATGTGCCTCCACCACTGCTCGTTCACCGATGATCACGGTGCCCTTCTCCGAAACGATTTTTCCACTGACCGCACCGTCCAGCCGGATGGTGTCTTTGAATGACAGGGTCCCTTCGATGGTGGTTCCGACACCCAGCAGTGTGGAAATATGGTCCGAGCTCTCTTTTTTTTTCATCGTATCTCCCTGTTTACGAATAAATAACAAGGTTTTGACACCTCGACCGCGATGGCCGCCCGCTGCGGTTATTCAAATTTGAACCGGCGCATGCTCACATTCATGAGCAGGCCGATGCCCATCATCATGGTGATGATCGACGACCCGCCATAACTCACAAAAGGCAGGGTCACGCCAACCACCGGCATGAGCCCCATGACCATACCGATGTTGATGAGGACCTGCCAGGCGATCATGGCGGTCACCCCCACGGAAAGCATGGTGCCGAAAGGATCACGGCAGCGACCGGCAATGCTGAGCCCCCAGGCAATGATAATCAAAAACAGAACGACCACCGACAACGACCCCATCAGCCCCCACTCTTCAGCCAGCACTGAAAAAATGAAGTCGGTATGCTGTTCCGGCAAGAAAGAAAGCGCGTTTTGGGTCCCCTTTAAGAACCCTTTGCCCGTGAGCATTCCAGACCCGATGGCGATTTTTGATTGGATGATGTGATAGCCGGCACCCAGCGGGTCACGGTCCGGATTCAAGAACGTCAGGATGCGCTGCTTTTGGTACCCACGCAAGAAAAACCAGACCAGGGGGACGAGCATGGTAAAGGTGGCGATCAGCCAGCTCAATGCCCTACGCTCGATCTTGGCAAAAAGCGTCATGGCCCCGGCAATCAGCGCAATCACCATTGCCGTACCCAAGTCCGGCTGGCGAACAATCAGGGCAAAGGGCACCGCTGTAAGAAAAGCCGGGACCATCAGGTCGCGCAGGGTGAGTCCGTCGGTATTGATCATCTTCGCAAAATAACGGGCCAGGACGATGATAACGGCGACCTTGGCCATCTCGGAAGGCTGGAGGGTAAAGGGGCCAATGGCCAGCCATCGCCGGGATCCGCTCACGTACTTGCCGAAGAACAGCACTGCCGCCAATGAACCCACGGATGCCAGAAAAATGAAATTGGCAAACCGTTCGAACTGCTTGTAGTCGAACAAAAAGCAGAAAATCATGACTCCGAAGCCGATACCATACCAGATCAGCTGTTTCCGGAACAGGGTGAGGTCAGGGTCGACGGCACCGGCGGTTACGGCACTGTAGAGCACCACCAGCCCGGCGGTTCCGATGGAAAGGGTGAGCGCCAGGAGCCCCCAATCAAAGCATTGCAGCAATCGTCGGTCAAACATGACTTCCTATTCCCAAAGCGTCTTGTTAAATCGGTTAAACTGGACGGACATACCGGTTATGAAACGATGCTGAGTCCACGTGGAAAAAAGGCCATGCGTCAAACCCCCGATGGCACATGAGGTTTTACCCGCTCATCATTTTTTATTCTTATGCAGCCGCGGCGCCAATCCCCACCACCATAATAGCCAACAATGCCGTGAAGTCACGCAAAACCATGCGGAACTTGACTAAAGCGCCTCATTGACGGGCGATGCACGAGCATTTTTTAACGTGTCGATACCAAATACTGCCAGCGCGTGAGCATGGCGACAAGGGGTCAATCGCCTTCGGCGGAGGTCGCCGGTTCGACAGCCGGTGGCGCATCGGGTTTGGGTTGTCCCCCGGACAGATAGAACCGGATCATTTCAGCCGCCACCGGAGCGGCCGCGCTGGATCCATGCTCTCCATGCTCGATGATCACCGCCACGGCGATCCTGGGATTTTCCCGGGGCGCATAGGCAACAAACCAGGCGTGGTCCTTGATTGAGCCCCAATCATTTTCTCCTTCGGCGGCATCCTCTCGCCGTCCTGCGACCTGGGCAGTGCCTGTCTTGCCGCTCATGCCCATTCCCTCCAGCCGACTGCGCCAGGCAGTTCCGTGCCGATCATTGACGACGTTGAACAGTCCCTCTTTCACCAGCCACAAATTTTTTTCGCTGATTGGCAGCCGGCCCACAACCTCGGGTGTGCTCTCGTACTTGGTCTGCCCGTCCGCTGTCCGAATGCTTTTAACGATCATGGGGCGATAACGCGTCCCCCCGTTGCCGACTGCAGCAGCCACCATTGCCATCTGCAAAGGGGTTGCCAGATTGAACCCCTGACCGATTGACACCGACAGGGTTTCGCCCTTCTGCCAGGAAACCCCCACCCGTTTTTTCTTCCACTGGGCGGTTGGAATCAGGCCGCCCTCTTCATGATCCAGATCGACGCCGGTGGGTTCCCCCAGGCCAAAGGCATTCGCGTACCATGCCAGGCGGTCCACGCCGAGTTCGAGCCCCACTTTGTAAAAATAGACATCGCAGGATTCGCTCAAGGCCTTTAAGACATCCACCTCGCCATGTCCCCACTTCTTCCAGCACCGATAGGACCGGTTGCCGAATTTAAGAAAGCCGGGACAGAAATGGGAGGTATTTTCATCGATAACGCCCTCTTCGAGCCCAGCGGCGGCAACGATGATCTTGTAGGTAGACGCCGGTGGGTATTCGGCCTGGATGGCCTTGTTTTCCAATGGGTGCGAGGGATCCGATACCAAGGCATTCCAGGTTTCATGCGACATGCCCGAAATAAAGGCATTCTGATCGAAGGAGGGGCTGGATGCCATCGCCAAGATCTGACCGTTTGACGGATCCACCGCCACGGCCGCCCCCGCCTGACCCGTCAGCAACTGCTCCGCCGTCGATTGGAGGGCGTGGTCGATGGATAAAACGATATTGTGGCCTGGGGTGGCATCCACCGTATTGATCGCCCGAACCACCTGGCCAGTAGCGTTGACCTCCACCTGCTGGCCGCCGCGCTTGCCGCGAAGCCAATCTTCCCTGACCCGTTCGATACCATATTTTCCGATAAAATCGCCGCTTTTACAGTCGCCATAGATCTTGTTCTTCAGTTCCTCGACGCTGATCTCCCCCATATAGCCCAGGATATGCGCCGAGCTGGGGCTGAAAATATAATCCCGACGGGGAGAGACGCTGACCAGGATACCGGGCAGGTCCCATCGGTTCACCTCGATGGCTGCCAGTGCGTCCCGACCGATATCGGGTTTGAGCAAAACGGGTTTGTAGGCGCGCGTCCCCTTGGCTTTCTCCAGGCTGTCCAACAACAGCGTTTCGTCGATACCCGTATACCGGGATAGCTTTTCAATGGTCCGTTCAAGCGGATGGGCATCCTTGACAGTAATACTCAGGTCATAGGAAGGCCGGTTGTCCGCCATGAGCCGGTCATGGGCATCATATATCAACCCACGGGGCGCATCCACGCTTCTTAACCGAATGCTGTTGATCTCCGACAATCGCCGAAGCTCACCGCCTTCGATCACCTGAAGAAACAGCAGCCGGGCAATCAACACGACGAATGCGGCAATCACCACTGTCAGTGCAGCGCTCAACCGCTTGCTGAACCAGTCGCTGTCCACATTGTCCAGGTAGTTGGTCAAGATGTCCTCAGAGGGCCTTTTTCCGCATAGAAGGATTTTTTCGCCCGATCGACCATTTTCTGACCGCGGATGAAAAACAGCATCAGAAAGGGACCGGTCACCGCCCCCCACAGCACCTGCCCGGAAACGACGGGAAACATGGATTCCACCGGCCAGGGGGCCGACGCCAGCACCACAGCCGAGAAAGCCACCACCAGGCTTTCGAAAGCAACACCGGCGCTGACCAGTAGCGGCAGCAGGATCACATTGCCCACTTGCAGGAACTGGATAGCCCAGCGCACGCCCACGTACATCCACAAATAGGCGGTCAGGTGGACGCCAAATACACCGCCGGAGATGCCGTCCATGGCCAGCCCACTCAACACGAGGACGGGGATGGCCCCGCGCGGCAGGTGGTAAACCCCCAGGTAAACCACGAACGGAGCCAAGAGGTCGTAAAGGTGCACCGCTCCTCCGCCAACCAGCATCGTCGTCTGAAGAATAATCAAAAACAGGCAAATGATCAGATGATAAGCGTAAATCATGGGTCCCCGAGAGGCCTTGGGTAAGCCGGTTCGGAAATGATAAACACTTCTTCGAGAATCTCGAAATCTACATATGGGGTAACCGACACCATCTGAAAGATACCGGCGTTTTGGCGAACGATTTCGGAAATGCGCCCCACCCGGAACCCCTTGGGAAACACGCCGTCCAGGCCGGAAGAGACCACTATGTCCCCCACACTGATCTCATGCTTCCTCAGGACATAGTCGAACACGCAGAAATCAGCCCCCCCGCCTTTGACAATGCCCCGCGCCCGGGTTTGCTGCACCAAGGCATCCACGGCACTGTTGGGATCAGTCAGCAGGAGCACCTTGGCATACTGGGCTGTCGCATCCACAACCACGCCGACAATCCCCTCGGGAATCACCACGGGAGCGCCCTGCCGGACGCTGTCCCGGGTTCCCTTGTCCACAATGATGGTCTTCGACCAGGCAGACGGATCCTTGCCAACTACCTGGGCGGCGATCATTGGTCGCGGAATCTCTTTTTCAAAACCCAGCAGATGGCGGAGCCGGTCGTTGGCAATGTTGGTTTCGCTGCAGTGGTTGAGTTGCTCCAGGCTCTGCCCCAGCGCCTTTTTCAGTCGCTGGTTCTCTTCAGTCGTGGAAACCAGGAAGAAATATTGATTCCACAGGTCCTTGACGGAATTTAAAAATGCGGTGAGCTGTTTCTGGAAGGGCGAGACGATGACGAGGGCACTCCTGCCGAGTCCGGAAGGCGCCTGGGTGTGTTTGCCGGTTATCGTCAAAAGGATGATATTCACCGCGACCAGAACGATCACCAAGGCAACCAGAATCATCCTTTTGGAAAACATGGGATCCGTTAAACGATGACAATCTGTTTGAGGATTTCGAGGCTGTCCAGCATTTTGCCGGACCCTAACGCCACAGTGGACAGCGGATCTTCGGTAACCGTAATGGGAAGCCCACTCTCCTCTCTGAGCAGCTTGTCCAGGTTCTTCAGCAACGCACCGCCGCCGGTGAGCACGATCCCCCGATCCACGATATCAGCTGCCAGTTCGGGCGGGGTCTGCTCGAGGGCTATTTTCACCGTTTCCACGATGGCTTCAATCTGTTCGGATATGGCTTCCCTGATCTCTTCGGAATCGATGGCCAGAATCTTGGGAATACCGGTAACCAGGTCCCGCCCCTTGACCTCGATGGTCTCTAATTTGTTGGGATCCGGATAGGCGTTGCCGATGGTGGTCTTGATGATCTCGGCTGTGCGCTCACCGATGAGCAGGTTGTATTTGCGTTTGACATATTGGATGATGGCTTCGTCCATCTTGTCGCCGGCCACCCGCAGGGAGCGGCTGTAGACGATTCCGGCGAGGGAGATGACCGCCACCTCGGTGGTCCCGCCGCCGATGTCCACCACCATGTTGCAAGTGGGTTCGGTGATGGGCAGGCCGGCGCCGATGGCTGCCGCCATGGGCTCTTCGATCAGGAATACCTCGCGGGCGCCTGCAGATTCCGCCGACTCGCGCACGGCTCGCTTTTCAACCTGAGTGATGCCCGACGGCACGGCGATGATGATGCGCGGCCGGACGAAGGTCCGCCGGTTGTGGACCTTGTGGATGAAGTGGCGCAGCATGGCCTCGGTCACTTCGAAATCGGCAATCACGCCGTCGCGCATAGGCCGGATGGCCACGATATTCCCCGGCGTCCGGCCAAGCATGTTCTTAGCTTCCATGCCCACGGCCAGCACGCGGTTTTTGGTGCGGTTGTCCGTTCGAACGGCAACCACGGAGGGCTCGCTGAGAACAATGCCCTTGCCTTTAACGTATACCAGCGTATTGGCCGTACCCAAGTCGATAGCCAAGTCGCTGGAAAAGACACCCAGAATGGAATCAATGAAGTTCATGCCGCCTCTTTTTCGTTTTGAATCTCAACAGCGCCAATTAAGTCTTGCACGAGGGGCAACGGCAATAGGGCCGGCCTTTCTGCGCAGTAAACGAGCTCAACGCACCGCTACCAGAAATAGCCAGTGATTTCAAGACTTGATTTGTTGAATTCGGCTTTAATCCAATTAGATTTCAAAATGTTCCATGATCCGCTCGTGGATCAGGGGACGGAACCGACCCAACCGGGTATTCCAACGAAAGGGATGCACCCGGTTGGTAAGCAGGATAACGCAGAACTCTTTTTCCAAATCCAACCAGACGGAAACTCCCGTAAAACCCAGATGGCCCACAGCGTCGGCTGAAAAATAACGGCCCGCGCTGGAGTTTTGCGCCGATGGGCGGTCGAAGCCCAGCGGCAATCGATGTTTGCCCTCTCCGTTGAATACACCGGAAAGGATCTGCTTTGAGAAAACGGATGCTGGCGAACGGCCCCGATAGTCGGCAACCAGGAACCGCAGAAGCCGAAAGACGGCCTCGGCCGTGCCAAACAGGCCGGCGTGCCCGTCAACACCGCCGGCAAACCAGGCATTGTCATCATGCACTTCGCCGACCAGCAGTCGGTTCCGAACCGGGCAAAGTTCGGTGGCGGCAAAGGGCCTGCAGGGCAGAAGGTCCCGGGTGAGATCCACGAAAAAAAGATCGGTCAACGCCATTGGGCCATAAATTTCGTCCTGGAGAAATTCATTCATGGGGCAACCGGCCGCCGCTTCGACCAGCCGGCAAAGCAGCATGAAACCCAGATCGCTGTATCGGGTCGTCTCCCCCGGTCGGTCCTCCAGCGGGGTAATTTTCAGCAGATCCAGCACAGCCGCCCTGCGCTTCAACGGTGCAAGGGACTTTAGCGTCATGTAGAAAAGACGGTGGGCGGGGAAACCACTTTGGTGGCAAAGCAGTTGCCGTGCCGAAATAGCCGCCTTGTCGCTGCCGGCCAACGCGGGCAGCCATTTTTCCACAGGCTGGTCCAGATTGATCCGTCCTTGATCCGCCAGCCTGGCCACCGCCAGGGTGGTGGCCAGGGGTTTGGTCAGCGATGCCAGGTCAAACACGGTATCCCGGGTCATGGGTTGGCCCGAGAAAAGGTTGGCCTTTCCATAAGCCTCGAAAAAAAGCCGGGTATCGCCTTTTCCCACCAGGAGCACGGCTCCGGGGAATACATGCTCCCGAAGGCCCTTGTTCATCAGATCGTGGATGGAAGAGTTATTCATCGCTGGCTTCCACTAACGGACGGCAGGTCCCGCAAACGTCAACCGTCCGGAGTCGGTGTCCAGCCGGACGGGCAGGCCCACCGGCAGCGTCATGTTGACCGCGCCGTGGCCCACGTCGAATCCAGCCAGAATGGGGAGGTTCAACCCGCCCAGCCGATCGGCAACGATGCGGTGGACCGTCTCGGCAGATCCGCAGCCGGTAAAGGTCCCCAACGCCAGGCCGGCAAGACCGTCGAAGCAGCCGGCCATCCTCATCTGGGTCAACATGCGGTCGATACGGTAGGCGGCCTCTCCCCGATCTTCGATCAGCAAAATGCCTCCGTTGAGATCCGGCTGAAACGGGGTGCCCGTGAGGTGGCCAAACAAGGTCAGGTTGCCACAAAAAAACCGCCCCACACCGATGCCGGAATGAATCACCCGGCTCGCCGAGGCGCAAAGCGACAGCGGCTCCGGCGTTGACAGCGCCAACAGAAAACGATCCCGGGTCGACGGGTCAGCTTTGCCCAATGTCGTGACCGTCGGCCCGTGGAAGGCCACCATGCGGCAACGCTGTACCAAAAAATCCAACAGCACCGTGATATCGCTAAAGCCGACAAACACCTTGGGATGGTGGAAAATGGTATCTATGTCCAGTAACGGCAGGATGCGCATGGCCCCGTACCCGCCGCGGGCACAGATAATGCCGTCAATGTCGGGATCGGCGAACAGCCGGTTCAGCACGTCCGCCCGGTGCTGGTCCGAACCGGCCAGATAACCGTTTTGGTCGAATATCGATTGCGGAATGACGAGGTTGAAATTCATCGATTCCAGGACCCGAATGCCGGCCTCAAATGATTCACGATCAAACGGGCTGGACGGTGCAACGATGCCAAGGGTATCGCCGGGTTTGAGGGCCGGCGGCAACACCGGCTCGGGTTGGCTCTGGGGGTTCACTTTTTTACCTCTGCCTCCTTGACACCGGTTGATGATGATGCTAAAGAACTGTTTTCTCGTCGGGGCGTAGCGCAGACTGGTAGCGCACTTGAATGGGGTTCAAGGGGTCGGAGGTTCAAATCCTCTCGCCCCGACCAGAATCAAAGCAATCAAGCCACTCAGCAGCACTGGGTGGCTTTTTTTTATTGATCAAACATTGTAGCCCAATTTGTGCAAAAGCTAAAGGCCGGAGTTGCTATTCCGGACGGAGAACATCTTTGATCTCCTCTTCAACGGTGGCCGGTGATACCCTGACCACCCCTTCCGGTTCCACCGCAACGGGGCAACCGAAGAACGATCGGCAGATCGGTAACCATTCATATCTTCAGTTGAAAATCATTTACGAAGTTTATTTAAAAAATGTTGTTCAAGTGCTCACAGACGTCTCCTATCGCAGGTATATTCATTCAATTTGGCGGTGTCCCAAAGGGGTCATGGAATGAACGTCTCGATCACAGGAATCTGAAGCAGGCCAAACAAGGCGTGTAACGGAGAGCGGAAAAACCGTCGACCGGCAATCATCTCAATGGTCGCTAGGTTGTGCGGCAACCTTGGCATCATTTGCCGTGGAATACGGGCTCACGTTTTTCCATGAAGGCGCTGACGGCTTCCATCAAATCTTCGGAAGGCAGGGCCGCGGCGTTTTTCTGGGCCACATAGGACAGCCCGGCATAGACACCGTTGTCCCGGCTGTAGTTGATCACCTCCTTGACGCCTTGAACGGTGAGCGGAGCCATGGCGGCGATCTCTTTCGCCAGATCACCGGCGGCCAGGATTAGCGCCTCCCGGTTCTCGCAGACTCGGGTGACAAAGCCCATCTGAAGGGCCTCATCGGCAGCGAAGTCTCTACCGGTGAGAGCCAGTTCCCTGAACCATCCCTGGCCGATGATGTGGGGCAACCGCTGCAGGGTTCCCAGATCGGCGATGATGGCCAGCCGCGTTTCGCGAATACTGAACAGCGCATCGGCTGAAGCCAGCCGGATGTCACAGGCGGACAACAGGTCCACGCCGCCGCCGATGCAGTGGCCATGCACTGCGGCGATCACCGGCTTCCTGCAGCGCTCGATGGCGTTGTTGCTCTCTTGGAATTCCAGAATGGTTTTCTTCAAGCGTTCCCGGTCGTCGGCACCTTGGCCGACCAGCATGGCCCCGGCTTCCAGAAGGTCCAGGCCCGCAGTAAAGTTTTTACCTTCGGCACGGATGACCACGGCCCTCACGGTGGGGTCTTCATCAAGCCGCCGGAAATGCCCGGTCACTTCTTCAAAAAACGTCATGCCCATGGCATTGTGCCGTTCGGGCCGGCATAAGTTCAGCCAGGCGACATGCCCGTCGATCTCCACCTCGATCGCTTTGGTTTTACTCATTGAGCAATCCCTTTAATGATTCGTCACGAACCGGTCCTTTTTTCAGGTTCTGTCGTTTTTTCTCCATCGCCGAGGCCGCGTTTCCCGTTCGGATGATTAACTTGCAGACGGAGAAAAAATCGTAGCGGAGCCCAGCCCTTCATTCGGGGGCCAATTCCCTTGATTCCCACCACTCTTTTCCGTAATTGACGAAAAGCTGATTGCCGGCAGCTACCGCCTTGATGGTGTGAAACACAATCAGGTCCCGGTCGGTATCGTGCCAGTATTCGGTATTGTGATGATAGGAGTGGTTGAACAGGCTTCCCCATCCAAGCACCAGGGAATAATAGTCCGAATCACCATTATCTTCCTTTGATTCCAGATTGAACACGTAGTCATCGAGTGAGCCGGCGCATTCGCTGGCTTTAATCCGAAGATAAGGGCACTCTTCGAGCGTCGTGTCTGCAGGGATGAACGTTGTCGTGAAAATCCCGTGGCCGAAGCCACATGGAGAAATGACAATCTTGGGATGTCTGAAAAGCGGGTTTGGCTTCATTTTAGCGGCTCGTATCAATTCGAGTTCCTATCAATCCGGTCAGGGATTTACCAACCTGCATGCACAAAGTCAATCCGCAGGATCATCGTCGGCCGGGTGGTCGAGTGAAGGCTCAACAGCGTCGGCAAAATGGTCACCGATTATCGATCATGGGAACCTTCAGCAGCTTTGGTCTGAGATTTTGCCGTGCAGGCGGCGGATTCTCATGCTGAGAACCCGGCAGACATGCAAAGCGATCTGGGGATACTCGCGCACGATTTCCTGAAGTTCCTGCTTGTTCAGGGTCAGGAAACGGGCGTTCTTCTTTACCCGGATGGTTGCCGAGCGGCGATCATCGCCGAAGAGGGCCATCTCCCCGAAGTAGTCGCCCGGTCCGATACTGTCCAACTCGAATTCCCGTTCCGAATTGCAGTCCTTGATCACCGCCACTTCGCCTTCCAGAATCAGAAAAAGGGTGTCGCCGATCTCTCCTTCCCGAAAAACCATTTCATTCTCGTCAAAAGCCGCCTCCTCAGTAACCGAAGCCACCGCTGCCAGTTCGTTGACAGACAGGTCGGTAAAAATTTCGATATTTTTAAGGTACAGGATTTTATCCGTCAAGGGAATCGCTGTCGCTATGTCCATTACTGTCTCCTGCCCGGATGGGGATTCCGTTTTTTTCAAGCAGTTCTATGGCCGCAAGGGATACGTTCACGTTCTCGTGCTGAACAAGCGCCTGGATCCTGACGGTATCCTCTGGCAATACCGATAGTTGCCGGATCAAGGTGAGCGCCAATACCAGCGTAACCCAGTTTCGGCTGCTCAGCAAGCCGTCAAACAGCGCCCAGTCCGTCGACACTTGCAATTCATTGGGAAAAAGCCTTTGGCCCGCAGCAATACGCCCAGAGACATCCATATCGTCCAGCAGTGGTGTCAGCAAGCGCACCAGACTCTTATCCAAAATGTCATCCATCGCTTCCAGGCTGTTGGATCGCTGGCGTTTGTCCGATGAGAAGATGCTTTTGGCAATCTTTTGCATACGCCCCGATTGATCCTGAGCGGCCAACACCCGCAATGTCGTCTGCAGGGTAAACCAGACCCGCTCATCCAGGTGGACGGCCAGCAGTTCCTGCAGCGCCCCGTCGGACAACTGCCTGACACCCTGGGCTTGAACCGTCAGCTGATAACACGTCTGGGCCTGGAGTTGCACAAAACGGAACACGTCCAGATCCTTGATGGCCATGTCAGATAGCAGGCCGAACAGGGATTCTCTCACTTTTTTCTGGGGAAGTGAAAGCGATTTTACCAGCCGCAGACTGTTCTGGTAGTCGGCATTCCTGATCTTCTCGCGGGCGAGCCCGGCAATCGCCTCGGATTCATCCCCCAACAGCTGGATCACGTTCTTCAAAGCGCCCTCATCTTCAATCTGGTAAACTTCGAGCACGGCGCGCCGCATGCGCGGATCCGGATCCCACAGGCGGAGCACCACCAGGGGGTTTAAGCCCGCCACGCTGATGTTGCGAAGACTATCCAGCACCAGCAGCAAGGTGGTATCATCGGCGGTCAACAAAAGCGCTTTCAGCCGCTCCGCAAAACGGATATCCCGGCAAACCCCGGTCGCAATAATGCCGGCACGCAGGCTGTCAGCGTCTTCAGAGCCCAACCACTTGCCGATGACCGGGCCAAACCGGTCCGGGTCCACCGAATAAAGAGAGCCCACGGCGTGGGCCTTGACATCAAGGGGAAAGGGCATTTCGTATATGCGCCGGTTGAAAGGGGCAAAGATCTCGGGTGATATGCGGTGGCCGGCATCGATCAGGGCGGTGGCCAGTTCAGGTGTCCCTTTTTCGATCAGATCGGTGAAAGATTCGACCGCAGCCGGACCTGACTCATTTGAAAGCAGCTCGATGAGTCCGATACGGGTCTGGATATCCTGCTCTTCCCGCAACGCCGCCAATAAATGGGTGTCCAACCCGTCATAGGCGATGGACCTGAGCAGCTGACCATACCACAGGCGGTTTTCTCCTGAGGAACCGTTAAACCGCCTGACGAGGTTGTCCTGGATTTTCTTGTCGCGAAACACCTGGCCCAGTTCACTGGAATTGAGGGAACGGAAATCGACCCTGTTGTCCGAAACCAGATCCAATAGGATGCCGGCATAGCGTCGCTTGAGCACAAATGGGGCGACCACCCAGGCGAATACAAAAGGCAGGGCCACCAGGGAAAGATACCGCGGGTGGAACAGGGTGTCGGAGAGCAGGATGAGCCCGGATCCGAGGAAAAGGCCGATGCGGACGATGGTGCCCCTTAGAAAAGGCCGGATCATGGCCCGGTAGGACTCCGGGAACAGTCCCGTCACCACTGCTACGGCCGGGATGTTGATCGTGGTGCGGATGATGTTGGCGGACATGCGGGCATACATGGCAGACACGGCATCGAACCGCAACAGGAAGGCAATGAACACCACCAGGTAGTTGAAAGGGTGGAACATCAGGGCTACAGGCAGCCCGAACCGGTCGTAGAGTTTCCCCACGAAGAGCAGAATAACCAGGCTGACGATGTTGAGCACGCCCCTGAAGTAGCCAAAAAACTCGATGAGGCCCGATTCGGTGGCAAACTGCTCATTGACGGCGAAGTTGAACTGATAGTTCATGATGGGAATCACGACGTTGGGCATGAAAGTGAGCACAACCAGGATCTTCACCAGCACCGAGGATTTCATCAGCGGCAGCACTGTCTTGAATTCCTCGATCATGGAGGTGCGACTCTTTTTTCCATGCACTTTTGTCTGCTGGAACAGCAAGGTGGGGTAGCGCTTTCCCATGGCCTGCACGGCCCAGGCGCCAGCCAGTGCCGTGACCATATATACCAGCAGCAGGTTGTCCAAGTGCAGCCAGCGGGCCACCAGTGGCGTGGCAAAACTGCCCAGGATCTGACCGATGACCCCGCCGGCGGTGATCAGCGGGAAAAGACGCTTGGACTGACGCGTGTTGAACAGGTCATTGGCCAGATTCCAGAACAACAGCGCCAGCAGCACCTCGTACTGGGATTTAAGCATGAACAACGCCGGGTAAACCAGATCGATACCGAAGGGAATAATTGCCCGGATACACGCCACGGACAGCCCGCAGAAGATGAAGAGACGTGCCAGGAGCCGGGCGCCGGGTAACCGGGTCATGAACCCGGTCATGACCCCCATGACGAAAAAAGTCACCACGGCGTTGATCATGTTCACGACAGGCATGTATTCAACGCCGTAGCGTTTGAGAAACGCTGTTTCGGCGTAATTGTTAAGGAAAATCCCGGAACTGCGGACCAGAAAAAGCAGGACGACAGTCCACATGAACAGGCCGAGTTCATCCTCGTGAACATTGAACCAGTGGCCTATTTTTGTAGTGATTGCCAACGCGGATCGTCCCTTTCGAGAAGCACGTCTGGTGCCGGTCCGTTTAAACCAGCAGCGGATGCTGCGGGTCAAACGGCTGATACTGACGCTGTTCGGTTATCGGGGCTGAGAAGTGTCGTCCTGCCGGTCAGGCAGCACCATGACCAGCCGGAAGCCGGTGTTCTGCAGCCGGCTCATGGGGTGGCCGAAAGCCCGGTTGGCGCTGCGGCAAGAATAGCCGGGACCGAACCAACTGCCTCCGCGACGGACCCGGTCTCTGCCCGATTCGGTTTCCCAGGGATCGACCACCGAAACGACATCATAACGGGCGAAAAGGTCCTCGCACCACTCCCAGACATTGCCGTGCATGTCAAAAAGCCCCCAGGCATTGGGGGCATAGTGTTTTACCGGTGCCGGACCATCGGAATCAAGGCTCGAAGACCGGTTGACGGAAACACAAGCGTTGTACTTCATGGAATTGTTGGCAAACATGGCCCGGGTACAGTCGATCTTACCGCCCCAGAAATAGGCCGTCGTACTGCCTGCCCGGGCGGCGTATTCCCACTGGGCCTCGGTAGGCAAGGCGTAGCGATCGCCGGTCATCAAATTGAGCTTCCGGATAAATTTCTTGCAGTCGTGCCAGGACACCTTGACCACCGGCATATCTCCGGCGCCCTTCTTCCTGGCAAAAAAGCGCCGCCCCATGACGGCCCGCCATTCATCGACGGTCACTTCGTTGGTCTGCATGTAAAAGGGCCGGGAGATGGTGACCGGATGCTGGACCTCGGAGGCGCCCCGGTGCACTTCGTCGATGGGACTGCCCATGATGAACATGCCGGCGGGGATCAGGACAAACTCCATGCCCAGGGAATTGACCACTTTCTTCTCCTGAGCATAGCCCACTGTTACCAGGCTGTTCCCGAGGGACAGGGCAAAGATCAGGAAGAGTTGCATTAAAATGGTTTGTTTTGGACGCGCCTGAACATGGAACCGTCGTCGTGTACCGGTCGAGATGCTCAGGGTGGTGTGCTGCCCATTCATAATCAGCTCAGGCCTCTATTCTAATACAGTTTAAAAGGAGTTCGCCAGCAGGTCTTCAATCGATTTCCAGTGCGTTTGCATCCCCCGCCACAAGCGGGCGGGGGATGCAAACGCCATAGCGGTTCAGCGGCGTCAGGCTGCCCGGATCCAACGGTTGAGCAGCGCCCTGTCCGCCTGGTCCATATAGGTGACGTGCAACCGGTAGACGGGCGGCTGGCTGGCATTGTCCACATCGACAACCTTGGCGTAGATGTCTGAAAAGCAGTGTGCCTCCTGGCAAAACGTAAATAAGAGCTTTACATTTGTCAACGGCAGGAGTGCTTCTGCGAATTTGACGTCAATAGTGGTTTCATTGAGTTTGCGGGTTTCACCCGTAATGGGGCCGGCAACCACCTTTTTGCCCTCCAGGCGCCACAGTTGAAGGGGCAGGCAGATCTCGACCAACGGATCGGGAGTTTTAAGGGTGAATCGGACATCGTAAGGCGGACCGATGGCGGTCACCGGGTAGCAAACCAGGGGGCGCTTGAGGCCCTTCATCATGACAGTCATGGGCGGTTCCGCCGCCACCTGTGTGCTGACCTTTGCGTAAGTGGCCTCACCCACCAGCACCTGTCCACCGACGGTGTTGGATTCGATACGCGATGCGACATTGACCACAGCGCCGACAATGCCATATTTGGTCCTGGCTTCGGAGCCCAGGTTTCCCACGACCACCGGGCCGGTGTTGATCCCGATCCCCATCTCCAGGGGAGGCAATCCGTCTGCCGCGAAATCCCGGTTCAGATCGGCCAGGGTCTGCTGCATGGCAAGCGCACAGGCAACGGCGCGATTCGGGTCATCGGCTTTCTCCTCGGGTATGCCGAACACGGTGAGGATGGCATCGCCGATAAATTCGTCGATCACGCCGTCGTATCGCTCAATGACCTGGGTCATCGCCTCCAGGTAGCGGTTGAGTATCCGGACCATCTCCTCCGGGTCTCTGGAATCGGACAAATCGGAAAAGCCCCGCAGGTCGGACATGAGCACGGTCACCGTCTGCCGACGACCGCCGATCCGCCTTCCGTCCGGAGACTCCAGTATCTCGTCGACGATCTTGCGGCTCAAATAACGGCCGAAGGTGTCCTTGATAAAGTTGACCAGCTGAAGCCGCTGATTGGACACATTCAGTATCGCTTCCAGCATTTTGGCCCGGGTGGAAACGATCTCCCGGATCTCCACGGCCACATCATCGTCCAGGGGCACATTGTCCACCTCGGGATGAGTCACATCCAGCCGGCGATTTCCCTCGGAAACCGCCTCCATGGGCCGGATGATTTTCCTCTCCAGGAACCGGCGCAGGGTCACCATCATGAATATGAGAATGACGATTACCAGCAGGATGATGCGAACCGCATACCATAGCAGATCCGGCCCCGCCGTGTCCTGGGAGATCATCTTGTATAAAACCGACCAGGCCAACAGAATCATCTCAATGAAGAGGATCCGCCAGAATACGCCGGCCAAAAGAATCTCGCGGATGCCTTTCTCCGGGGCGGTGTTTTTACGGTGATGTATTGACGCGTTAGATTTCATATGACCCATAACGAACAGGTTTGGCAGTCGATTCAACCCGGCAAAAAACAGTCAACGTGTTCGACTTCAGAAAATACGCTACGGTTGCTGCATTCGTCGGTCAAGTCCAAGAACCCTTACATGGTGAACGATCGCCGGGGTCTTTTATGCGCACACGCTCAACGATTCGGGATCGAAAGGTCCTTACCAAGCGGCATGGTCAGCTCGTGGCCGTCCAGCCTCGATAGATAGTGATCAAGATCAGGGCATGCGGAAAATTTCTTGCCGCAGGCGTCCCGAAAGAGAAACCCTCGGCGTGCATATCGAAAATGCGCCGAGGATAATATTTTGAGTACAACGCAAATATCGGTTAAAATAATCGATTTTGAATCGGTCGCCAACTAAAGTAAATCCGTCAACCGGATTAGGCAATGCCCGGCTGCAAACTAAAACAGAAAACAGGAAACCCGGTGGCCGGCGTCAAGCGTCTTCAATATGGGTGCGTGCAGGTTACAGAGATTGTCCACGGCCAGACGGCAGCGGGGGTAGAACAGACAGTGGTCGGTTTCGGGCCGGGGCCTTTCGACGTCACGCAAGGTATCGAACCCGTGACGGTTGCTGCAGCCGAAACGGGGGTGGGCGTCCAGCAGCGCTTTGGTGTAAGGATGTCGCGGATGCATGATGGTTTCCCGGGCGGTTCCCTGCTCCGCCAGCCGTCCCCGGTAAATCACCCCGACCCGGTCGCACAGGTTGCGGGCCGCGGCCAGGCTGTGGGTGATGAACAACATGGTAACGCCGAAGGTTTCCCGCAGGCGGTGCAGCAGCCGGAAAATCTGAAACGAGATGGAGGCATCCAGCATAGACGTCGGCTCGTCGGCAATCAGGAACCGGGGCTCCAATACCATGGCCCGGGCAATGGCCACCCGCTGACGCTGCCCCCCGGAAAGCTGATGGGGATATCGGTTCAGGTAGGCCTCCGGTGGCGTCAATTCGGCGGTCTCGAGGGCTTCGCAGACCCGGATCCGGCGCGACCCCCGGTCCCCGATACCATGGATAACCAGCGGTTCGCACACGGTGTCGAAAATGGAGAGGTGGGCATTGAGGCTCTGGTAGGGATCCTGGAAGATCACCTGTACCTGCTTGGTGAACTCCCGTTTGGCGCGCCCCTTGAGACCCACGATGTTCTCCCCGCCGAACCGGATCTGCCCGTCATCCGGCGTTTCCAGACCCACAATCAACCGGCTGGCCGTCGTCTTGCCGCTCCCGCTCTCCCCGACCAGGCCAAAAATTTCACCGGCATTGATTTCCAGGGATATGCGGTCCAGGGCGACGACACGGCGTCCGGAGGCGGCCAACAATGAACCACCCGAACGGTAGCTTTTGGTCACGTCACTCATCGAAAGAATCGGAGAATCTCTCAGCGCATTCATATCAAGACTGCTCCCCGGCGTGTTGACAGCGCACCCGATGGGTCCTTGACAGGGTCACCCAATCGGCCTTCCCGCGCCGACAGGCGTCGGACGCATTCGGACAATGGGTGTGAACCGGACATCCGCCGGTCATGGCGGGCCCATTGGACGAGGGGCATACCAGACCGGCAAGGTCTGCCGGCTCATCCGAGAGGGTGAGCAAGGACCCCACCAGCATCCGCGTGTAGGGGTGTCCCGGACAGTCCAGCACTTCCTGCCGAAGCCCGTACTCCACCAGAATGCCTGCATGCATCACGCCGATATGGGTGCACACATCCGCCACCACGGCCAGGTCATGGGAGATAAAGATCATGCCGATATTCATCTCCTTTTGAAACGTACCGATGGCGCCCAGAATCTGGTTCTGGACAATGACGTCCAAAGCGGTGGTGGGCTCGTCGGCAATGATCAGCGAGGGGTTGCAGGCCAGGGCCATGGCAATGACCACGCGCTGACGCATTCCGCCGGAGAACTGGTGGGGATAATCCCGAAGCCTGCTCTCGGGAATCTTTACCAGGTCGAATAGGGATCTCGTCCGGTGGGTGACGGCATGTCTGGACAGACCGGGTTCGTGGGTCATGATGGCTTCGGCAATCTGATCCTGAACCCGGTGAACGGGATTCAGCGCATTCATTGCGGCTTGGAAAATCATGGAGATCCGACGCCATCGGATCTGGCGCATTCTTTTTTCACTGACGGTGAAAAGGTCTTCACCTTCAAGACGGGCCTGTCCGGAAACGATCCTTGCATTGGACGCCAACAGCCTCATCAGGCCCATACCGATTGTGGTTTTACCACACCCGGATTCACCCACCAGCCCCAAGGAACCACCCCGCTCCACGCGAAAGGAGACCCCGTCCACCGCCAGGTTGATGCCGGTGGCGGTACGATAGCCGATGCTAAGGTCGTCAACTTCCAGCAAAGCCGTGGTCACGCTTGGGTCTCCTCTTTGCGCAGGCGCGGATCCAGCACGTCGTCCATGGCCCGGCCGGTCATGTAAAAGGCCATCGTGATCAGGGAAATGCAAATGCCCGGCGGCAGCAGCCAGTATGGGGCCTGGAACATGTGGCCGGTCTTCCACACCCACTGGAGCATCATCCCCCAGCTGACCGTACCCGGATCCCCGAAGCCCAAGAAGGCCAGGGCCGCCTCGATGATGATGGCCGAGGTGACCCTGAAGGTCATGTATAGCAGGGCCAGGGGCATCACGTTAGGCAGGATGTGCCGGAAAATAATGCGCAGATGGGAGGCGCCGGACACCCGGGCCGCCTCGATGAAGGGACGGTGCCGCAGGCTCAGGGTCTGGGACCGGATTACCCGCGCAACACCGGGCCAGCGGAACAGGGCGATCATCAGCACGATGACCCAGATATTGAGCTGGCCAAACAGCGCCGACAGGATCAGCACGACCAACAGGGTGGGCATGACCATGATCATATCCGCCAGTCGCATGAGAACCAGGTCCGTGCGCCGGCCTGCGTAGCCGGCCACCATTCCGATGGAGGTGCCGAACAAGATGCTGATCAACGCCGACGAAATGCCCACCATGAAGGCGATACGCGCGCCGGCCAGCAGCTGGCTGAAGATATCCCGGCCAATGTAATCGGTGCCCAGCCAGTGCCGCAGGCTGGGACCGGTGCTATGGGAGATCAGCGGGTCCACACCGGTCATGGGATGGTAGATGGGGTTTACCCATGGCGGGATAAAGCTGGCCGCAGCCATGAGGGCGAATAGCCCAAGCAGGGTTACCCCAATGCGACCGATGGTGTTTTTCCGGTATACCGACCAACCATCCAGAAAACGTTCCAGCCAGTGGGAACGGTGCCTGTCGCTCGTGAGGCAGGGTGTCTTTCCGGGAGCCGTGGGTTGTACCAATCTATTTGACATATCAGTATCTTATCCTCGGATCCAGGTAGGCGTAAAGGACGTCCACCACCAGGTTTGCCAACAGCACCACGATGGCGATGAGCAGGAAGGCCGCCTGGGCCAGGGGGTAGTCGGCATGGCTGACCGAAAAAACCAGCTCCCGCCCAAGGCCCGGCCAGGTGAATACCGTTTCGGTCAAAGCACCGCCGTTGATGGAAAAGGCCAGGCTTAACCCCACGCTGGTCACCACGGGCAAAGCCGCATTGGGTGCCGCGTGGTGGTCCCGGATGGTTTTTTCATCCAACCCCTTGGCCCGGGCGGTGATGATATAGTCGTCCTTCAGCGTTTCAAGCATGCTGCTGCGCATCACCAGCAGGTAGCTGCCGAAATGGATCAGGATCAGTGTCATCAGGGGCAGGGCCATGTGGTGGAGCACATCCAGGGCCTTGACCACGAAACCGGCATCGGGATCGATCCACACCTCCGGCGAGACCATCCCGGTAATTGGAAACCAGCCGACCCAGTAGGCGAAAAACCAAATCATGATCAGGGCCAGCCAGGGCAGAAACAGGGTGTGGCAAAACAGCGCCCCGATCGTCATCAGCGTGTCGGTTCGCTCGCCTTGTTTCCAGGCGGCGATTTTTCCCAGGAATACGCCCAGCAGGGCCGACAGGATGATCGATGTGGTAAACAAAAGGATCGTGTTGGGCAACCGGTTCATCAGGATATGGCTCACCGGTTCACCGTAGTGGAAGGAAACGCCCATATTTCCGGTGGCCGCGTTCTTCAAATAATAGAGGTATTGGGTCCAAACGGGCTGGTCCAGGCCCATGCTCGTCATGAGCAGACGGGCGTCCTCCGGCGTCATGGAGGGATCCACCATCCGCGACACCGGGTCCCCGGGTGCCAGTCGGAACAGGATGAAGAGTACCGTCATGATCACGAAGAAGATCACGGCGATCTCCACCAGTCGTCTGACAATGAATCGCTTAAGTCCCATCATTTTTCACCGGTTTGACCTGGCACATGGACCAGATGTTGCCGATCCCTTCCAGCATCTCCACCCAGCCGTCGAAGCGGTCCGTGCGCACCGCCTCCACCACGGAGGGTTTGTAAAGGGGGATATAAGGCAGGTCGCGTGCGATCAGTTTCTGCATTTCCATCACCAGCACTTGCCGTTTGTAGGGGTCTATTTCGGATGTGGACCGATCGGCCAATTCATCGAAGGCGGAATTGTGGTACCCGCTCATGTTCCAGCCCCGGGCCTTGTCATTGTCCGAATGAAACAGGTTGCGCACATAGTCCGGATCCAGGCGCAGACGCCCGTAACCCAGGATGAAGGCGTCAAAGTCATGATTGCCTTTTATCTGGTCCAGCATGGAAGAGAAGGCCATGGGCCGGGCATAGGCGGGCATGCCCAGTTCCCGGAGCCACTCCTGGATCATCAATCCGCTGGTGGCCCGGTGAGGATCGTAGTCCGCCGGCGGCGTGAGTATGGTGAACCGTTCCAAGGGTTGTCCCCCGGGCAGCCGGATCTCCCTGGCCGGCTGAAGATTTCCGGCGGCATCCACCGGCGGCACCGCCCAACTGTACCCCGCATCGACGAGCACCTGGTAGGCGGCTTTCAGCCGGCTCTCCCGGTTCATGCCGTCCCCGTAGCGCGGCAAGTCCGTGCAGCACCAGAAGCGGTTTTCAGCCGGTACCACCGAAAACATCTTGGTGCCCTGGCCCTGAAGAATCCGCGAGACGATGAATTCCTTGTCGATCAGATAGGCCACGGCCCGCCGCAGAGCGGCATCGCTGAAAGGAGGCCGACGCAGGTTGAAGCCCATGAAATAGAGGGCGCTCTTCTCGTTGGTGAACAGGCGGATTTTTTTCTGCCGGCTCAGATCGGAGATATAGCCGGGCTGGATGGGCCACCAGAACATGTCGATGTCGCCCTTTTTCAGGGCCAGTATGGCCACATCGGAAGTGCCGTAGACGCTGTAGACGAGATCGTCGACAAACGGCCCCAGGGTGCGGCCGTTGATGGTTTGCCCATTGCCGAAAAAATGGGGGTTTTTCTTCAGGTGCAAAAACGCCCCCTGCCGCCACTGCATCAGAGAAAAAGGGCCGGTGCCCACGGGATGCATCACGCGATGGTTGATCAGGGTCGCCAGGGGCTTTTCGGTGTTGTTCGCCTGATCGACAATACCCGACCACTCCTTCTCCTGGACGATGGGTGTGGCCAATGTCCCACTCAGGAAGGCTGCCATGGGCTGTTTCAGGGAGAAGATCACCGTACGGGGGTCCGGCGTGTCGATACGGGCGATGAATTTCCAGCTGGACGCATAGCGGGGCACCTTGAAGGATTGAATCAGGCGCCCGGTAAAGGCGACATCCCGCGAGGTGAAAGGCGTACCGTCCGACCATCGCGCCTGGCGGAGCGTCACCGTGTAAGACAGTGCCCGGGCATCGTACACCGGCATGGATTCAGCCAGCCAGGGCACCAGATCCAGGGTTTCCGGATCATGCACATACAGGGGCTGATAGATCAGGGAGAGGACCTTGCGGGAATTGGCATCGCTGGCCAGCCAGACATTGAGGGTGCGGGGTTCTTCAGCCAGGCCGATTTTCAGGACACGGGAGCCGTCATACTCATGACAGGCAAACACCGCGACAGCCATGAACAAATAAATCATCAGGCAGCGCCACCGATTCACGCGACCCACGCTCAGGCCCGCTTCCGCCGGGGCAAGGGGCTGATGGAGCTTACTTTTTTCTCAATAAATTCGATTACTTTTAACTCCAGTCGGTCATTGTTTAACCGGTTGATCCGCGGGATACCGCCCGGGCTGACACAGTTCACTTCCACCAGTTTGCCGGCAATGATATCGATACCCACAAAATAGAGACCGTCGGCGATCAGTTTATCCTTGATAACCTGGCAGATTCGCCTCTCCCGCGCCGTCACCCGGTGGGCGAACACCTCGCCTCCGGCATGGACATTGGTGCGAAAGTCCCCTTTTTTGGGTTTCCGGCGCATGGCACCGATAATTTCGCCGTTGAGCAAAAGAATCCGAATGTCCCCGTCCTGCTTGACACTTTTCAGGTATTCCTGCACCATGATCGGTTCACGCCGGGCATAGGATTCATAGGCCCGCACATAATAGTGGATCAGGGAGTTCAGGTTCATCCGGTCCCGGGTGCTCACCTTGATCACCCCCTCTCCGCCAAACCGCTGAAGGGGTTTGACCACCATGGCCCCGCCGAAATCGTCAATGATCTTGCGCAGGCGCGAGGGGTCCCTGGACACATGCGTCTCGGGAATGATCTCCGGAAAATTGAGGATGTAGAGCTTGCTGTTGCCCAGGATCTGTCCGGTGGTGCTGTTGAGGATGAAGACGTGATTGTTGACGGTCTGTAAAAACTCCATGATCTGGTAGTTGAGCGGCGGGTTGCTGCGCAGAAACAGGGCGTCGAGCTGGGTGATGGCTTCGAAGATGAGGTGGTCCTGCTTGGTGCAGCGGATGACCGCCTGCCAATATGCCGCCATGTCGAGGCCCGGTTTCACCGTTATGTTACGCATGCGGGCCACGACCTGTCCGTTGCGGATATAGACATCGTGGGGCTCTAAAAAATAGACCGCGTGCCCCCGCTCGTTGCATGCGTACATCAGGTGACTGGTAGTCTCGTTCTCCGGCTGGATGCTTTCCAGCGGGTCCATCAGGTACGCGATCTTCATGGCAAGGTCATTCCTTTATCAGGATGCATGACAGGATGATTTTATTTACTTCAATTTAAACCAATTAGCAACCCTCGGCTACGGAGCGCCATGACTGGGGTCCGCCGGGCCCTTTGCAATTGACACCACCGCGCAAATTCCCTATGGTTCTGGCCATCGTAGCGTTCGCCAAATCCATTCAGGCCCGGCACCACGATTCCTGCTAAATATCGCCGAAGAGGTTTTCATATGGCAAAGAATCCGCGGCAGATTATCGACCTGGTTGTCTCTTTTGAAAAAGATCTGGCCGCGTTCTACGCAGACCTCCAATTAAAACCGGCGTTGAAACCGCTGGCTAAAATCTGCCGATTCATGGCGCAGCACTCAGCCATCCATGCCGAAATGGTTGCCAACTATCGCGACAACGCCGTGGTGCCGCAAATCGACACCAAGCCGCTGGAAACCCTGCACGACCGAGTGAAAACCAGCCTGCGCAAAGAGCTGGCCGCCACCGAGGACATCCATGAAGCGGCCCTTAAACTAGCCCAGGCCGAGGAGATTGTCAGCCAGGCCTACGCAAAGATCGCCGGCCATTACGCCCAGGTAGCCGACATCTACCAGATGATTGCAGGCAAGTTCAACGCCCTGGCCGATGATGAGCGCAGCCATCGCGAAACCATCATTCGGGAATATGAACGGCTGAAGCAGACCGGTGCGGATCTGACATCGGACGAAGATCGTTGAGTGCCGGCAACCGGCCACCGGCCGCCTGAGAACCGCTACCGATAATAGAATATGACCGCTGCATCCTCGTTTTCGATTCTGCTGATTCAGCCCACCCCAGCGTCGCCCGGCACGCCGCCGCCGACCCTGGCCCAGGCGAAGAACCTTTCTTGCGCGAGATCGATAAAGACCCACCGGTTGGATGTTCGTCCGGATGGGTCGACCAATGGCGGCAAGCGCCTGCTGGATCGATTGGAGCGACTGTCCGCACGATATCATGCCATCCACTCCTTTAGCTTGGATGAGATCCCGCCGACCCTGTTTAAAGACCTGGTGGCGGCACTCAACGAACGTCGACCGGGGTTGCGCTTGTCTCTCTGCACGGTCATCGATAAAAAAAGTGCTTCCGCTTTCAAGGTTATGGATGAGAGCGGCAGTCTCGTTCAAGTCCAATGGCGACTAACGGGTCCGCTGCCGGATGTCGATTTTTTCAAGGCCTTCTCCCGGGCAGGAATCTGGAACCACCTGGTGCTCGATGGCACGATTGCCTCATCAGCAACCTGCCGTGTAGTCGCCAGCCAGCCGAATATCATCCACTCCTGGGAGATAACCTACACCGGCGATGGGAGTTGCCATGCCAATGGCGTTTACGACCAGGTGCGCCCGCTGCCCGGCTTGCCGTTATGGCAGGTGATGAGCGATCCGGTGAACCGGTTTTTACTGGTGGACCGGCTGAGCAAGGATAGGGTGCTCCGCCTGCGCGTGGATGACGACGGTGAAAGCCTTTTTACGATCGGCGCCTCTCTCGAGTACCACTACCTCCCGCCGGAAGGTCTGCCGGACGGATGCCTGGACGAGATCTGCGCCATGGTTGCGGCCGGAGGCACGGTAGCGTCCACCCATGTCCGGTTCAACCTGGAGCGGGCGCATCTTATCGGTTATGTGCAGGAAAAAGGCGTCATCGTCGGCAATTCCAGCCTCAAGAACCCCAGACCCGAATACATCGAGGCGGTCCAACGTCGGACCGGGCTGGATCTCAGCGGATTCGTCGAACGGGGCTATACCTCGGTGCGTCCGGAATACCGGGGATTGGGCATCGGGACCCGTCTCCTGGAAGGGCTGACCCAGCGGGCCGGCGACCGTAAGATCTTTTCGGTCATCGCCGAGGACAATGCGGCCACCAAGATCATCGCCATACGCAACCGCACCCGCCAGGTGGCCACCTATTTCAGCGAAAAGGCCGGCAAGCCGGTGGGCATCTGGATGCCCGAATGGATCATCGACACCCATGGAAGGAACACGCCAAGGTGAGCCTGTGCATCGGCATCATTACGGTTCAGGGACCCGGCTACCACCCCAACCGCCGACTGCTGGAGGCGGCCAGCAAGGCGGAGCACCAGGGCATGCTCATCCACCCCTACCGCCTGTGGCCGATAACGGCGGCAGGGCAATTGGACGTCACCGGCGCCCATTGCGCCCCCCTTCCCCACGTGGTGCTGCCACGGCAGGGCGCGCAAATCGGCGATGCCTGCCTGGCCCTGATTCACCAGCTCCAACTCATGGGCGTGCCGCTGGTCAATAGTCATGAGGCGGTTTGCATCGCCCGCAACAAATTTCTCACCCAGCAGGTGCTGACCGCCGCCGGCCTACCCTGCCCCGACACCGTTTTGATCAACGACGAATCGGGTTTCTATCGGGCTGTCGGACATTTGGGCGGCTACCCGGTGATTTCCAAACAGTTGAGCGGGCGTCAGGGAGACGGGGTATTGCGGATCATGGACGCGAGCGACGCCCGTCAGCGGGCCCTGCCCGCACTGGATCGACGCCGGGGACTGATGGTTCAGCGCTACTTGCCGGTTGAACAGCGCCGGGATGTTCGTGCACTGGTCATCGGTGGCAAGGTGGTCTGTGCGGCGTCGCTGATCCCGTCAGCAGGCGAGTTTCGGGCTAATTTCCATCTAGGGAGCGACATCAAGGCCACGACACTGTCCTGCGAACTCGAACGCATCGCCGCCGGCGCCGCGACAGTGGTCGGATGCGATGTGGCCGGCGTGGACATGATCGTGGACAAGGATGATCGCCCGTACATCGTGGAGGTGAACTACGCACCGGGCTTCAAAGGCCTGGAGGCGGCCACCGGCCTTGACATCGCCGGCCGCATCATCCAGTTTGCCGCCGACCGGTATCACCGGCAAAGAGAAATCATGGAAGGGTGAAATGAAGCTTTCCAACCTGCATATGCGAAAAAGCGACGGCTTGATCCGGGCCGCGGCATCGGTGGCCTTTGAAGACAGCGATCGGCCGGTGCATGAAATTTTCATCGAAACCGAATCGGCCTACGCAGAGTCGATCTTTGCCAACCCCCACGCCTTTGCCGTGGGCGCCATCATCCCGGCCCTTTTCTTCGGAGAACGGCGGTTGGCTCTCGACGAAGCCATCTGTCCCCGGCTCAAGGAAGGGCTGGAGACGGTCATGGCCCTCATGCATCACTGGACCGATGGCGCCTTTCAACCGCTGACCATCGATGCGCCGATTTCCAGAACGGCCCTGCATGAAGATAAAAACCGTCATGCGGGAATCTTCCTGTCCGGGGGCATGGATTCCCTGGCCGCCCTCAAGCGGATCAAAGACAATTATGCCCCCTCGCATCCGGGGTATCCCAGGGATGCCCTGCTGGTTCATGGGTTCGACATCGGCGGGGTGATCGAGCGGGGTGCGAAGTACCACGTATTCGAACGCGCCAGGGCCGCCATGGCGCCCGTGGCCGCCGACGCCGACCTGGCCCTGATTCCCATCTATACAAATATCCGCCACCTCTGCGACAACCGCGACCTTTGGCTCAACCAGTTCTTCGGCGCCGTGCTGGCCGCGGCCGTCCACGCTTTGTCCCCGCGCATCAACCTGGCCTGGCTGGCATCTTCCTACGACATCCCCCACCTGCACCCATGCGGCTCCCACCCTCTGCTGGACCCGGAATACGGCAGCGCGGATCTTCAGATCCGGCATCGCGATGCCGGATTGTCTCGCATGGAAAAGCTGAATATAGTGGCCGGATGGGATGTGGCCTTCCAGAATTTCCGTGTATGCCTGGCCAACCTGCCGGAAAAGCTCAACTGCGGCCGTTGTGAGAAGTGCGTGCGCACCATGCTGGAGTTGGAGGCCCTGGGCCTTCTGGACAAGACCCGGGCCTTTGAGGAAAATGCCGTCGATCCGGCCTGGCTGGACGCCTTCAGCATTACCATCCGTGTGCGCGAACCCTTCTATGAAGAACTGATAGGACCGCTTCGGATCCGCGGCAGGGGTGATCTTGCAGAAAAAATTGAAGAAAAACTGTCCGACCGGCATAGATGACCGGTCTATACTACCCAGATTCCTTCGGCCGGCTCCATTCCTATTTCTAATAGAATTTGAAGCCGGTCTTTTTTCTTGAGCCAAGATAAGTAGAGATTGTGAATAGGGGAATTGGGTTTTGCGTCAGACCTATCCATTAGGTCCTTGTTAAATTGGCAAATCATGGCAATCCACCAGCATTTTACAATGGTCCTGCACAGAACAGATCCCGATCATCCGTGGCAGTCCCTTTACCCATTTTTTTAGCGGTGGCAAATATCCTGTAATTGACGATGAGGCGGGCTTGTCAGGCGACAATTTAATTCGACAGACAGTATCCAGGGTACACCTTGCTACGGCGTATTTCTATTAAATTTGGATGGTTTCAGAAGATATTTGGATATTTTCAACTGTTTCAAGGGCACACTGGACCATTTGCTGACACGGACCCAATTTTGACGGTTCTCACTATTCGACCGTCTTTCCTTGGATCGGCGTCTATCCTGCCGGCCGTAAAAGAGTCCCTTGATCGAGAAAAGCCGTCGCCTGTCTTTTCCTGTCCTTCTTTCGATGAATGATCGATCGGTTCGTGGCATTGAATAAACCTCTGTCAGTCATTTTCGTTGGAATAGCAGCGCAGCGCCGGCAACTATCTCTGAGTTTCGGACGCTGGTAAAAACAAGTGTCTATCGACTATCTTTTGCCGCCATCCGATGTCTCATTTTTCGCCTGTTTTTTTTCCTTTTGTCTCTATCCGGGTCGAGCATGGTGTGAACCACTCGCCTGTCTTTTCCACTTCGCTCATCAAATTCTTTAGTGTCGCGTGGCGTTGGATGCGTATCTATTCTGTCTATCATTGGTTTATCCTCGCTGAATTCGGTTTTATTTCAAATTACCAGCGGCCTTTGCCAAAGGATGATCGCCGTTTAACCGCTAAACAGTGGTTTTTTAACAAGTTAATACCTGTCTAACTCAAATGCAATTAATGTGCAAATTTAAGAAAAAGCCACGTTTAATCAATAATATCGATTAGTAAAGGAATTTTTGTGTTTTGCCGGCAAGCAAGAAATTATGAATTAAATTTCATCATTCCGGAAAAAACTATTGAACATTCCCCGCGGCAGCGCTGCGCAGCAGCGTAATTAGGAAAATTAATTCCCATCCGCCCGCTATCACGGTTCAGTGTCCAGTATCATCGGATCTTCCCACCGGCTGATCGATTTGCGGAATCCTGGAAACGGTTTTGCTTCAGAAGCCTTGCTTCAGCCGCGTATTGATTTCCTCCGGGTAGGCCATGCACAGGGTTTCGTTGAACAGGTTGCGCAAGGCGCCGATGTCCGGGGTGCCCAGTTTCTGATTGAAAAAGGTGCGAGGTGAAAAGAGCAGGTGAAACCGGAAGTGATCGTCGCCCCAGGCGGCGGTAAAAAAATTCATATTGAAGCTGTAAACCCCCATCTTGTCGTATTCGACCATCAAATGAGCCAAACCGGTGGCCATGTCCAGGATGTCCTCGGCAGTGAGATCCAGGGTGCAGCGGGCATCTTCCGCCACTGCCAGGACATCGCCGGCAACCCCCATGGGGGCGAAAGCGGTCAGCCAGTGCGTGCGGCCGATCTGCCCCAGGTAGCGCTGGCCGGCATCCTTTTCTGCAGCCACCAGGTCGCCCCAGTAAGTGGAACCATGGGTGTCCCTGTAGTTGCGTGACGCGTCTATTTCCTGGCGCATGAGGTTGGGGGCGGTGGAAGTGGAGAAAACCTGCAGGTGGGGGTGAATCAGCGAACTGCCTGCCGGCGGCATGTAGTTCCAGTTGACGATGTGGTAGACCGATTCCGGGTGGCCGGATTGCGCCACGCGTCTGAAAAAGTCGAGGGCGAAGCCAAAGGCATCCGCCATATGGGTCGGGGTGAACGCCGTCATGGGGATGTAATGCCGGGGGCCGAAGGTGGCCACGGCACCGATGCTGTCGTAGGGGGCTATGTTGGGAAAAATGACCATGTCGTTTTTTTGCATGCGCCCCTCGGCAATGAGGTCCTTGGGGAAACTGGGGGTCACCTCGAGCAGTTTCTCCCCACAGAAGGGGCACCACGTTTCGGTGCCGGCCACGAGGGCGTCGAAATCCGGTTTTTCCCACTGCAGTTTCATGAAATGGCAAATCCGCGCGGTCCGGCCGGTCAGCGGATCGACGCGGATCTCGCTGGGGATGCGCCGCTCGGCCATCTCCTTTTGCGGATTGAGCATGACGGTCTCTTTCCTGATGGCCTCGAATTTCATGGCAACTCCTTTGAAGCCGCCTCACGGCAGTCCGTGATTCGGTTTTGCTATAGGGTTGACAGGATAAGCGGCTGCGGCGGACTGCTAAGGATAGGGAAGCGCCTTTGACGCAACGGCACCCTTCCATGGACCATAGAACCCAATGGTACAGGATGACCACAAATTTATATCCATGTCAATGCGTTGTATCCAACCCGGCCCGCCATTGCCTTTTCACGATGGTCGCTTTGGCCGGGCCGTCGTGATCCCCGACGGGTTAAGCGCAACCCGCCCGCGGCTCGATCTAAGTGGCAGTTTCATCCTATCAATGGCCACCGATTCTAATCGTATTGAAATATCCTTGCCGGCTGATCATTATTAGGTGACAGTGTTGATATGAAGGTGATGATGCGATCCTGAAAATGAGGTGACCGGATGAAAATCGACGATTTACTCAAAATGCGATTTGCTTATGCGCTGGTGATGACCCTCTTGCTTGCACCCCCGGCAGGCGCAACCGAAGTTGAAAACGTGGTTTTCGCCAAGCAAGTGGTGGTTGACCGACAGACCCTGGAGATCAAGGGCGCCGGCGTGCTCAGATACCTGCGTTTTATCAAGGCCTACGCGGGCGCGCTGTACGCCCCACCCGGGATTGCGCCAGAAGCGGTCCTTTCCGACACGCCCAAGCGACTGGAAATTGAGTATTTTTATTCACTCAAAGGCGAGGACTTTGGACCGGCCACCTACAAGGGGTTGTCGGAAAACCTTGACGCGGTGGAGATCGAACGGCTGCGACCACGAATCGACTACCACAACAGCCTATATGTGGATGTCCAGCCCGGTGATCGCTACGCCCTGACCTATATCCCCGGTGCCGGCACGGAACTGGCCTTAAACGGCAGGCCCATCGGAGTGATCGAGGGTGCGGATTTTGCAGCGGCCATTTTCTCCCTGTGGCTCGGGAAAAATCCCTATGACCGGCAATTCAAAAACGCCCTGCTGGGCCTGGACGGTTGAGCCATGCAAACTGCATCCTTCACAACGCGTTTGGCTTATGCGATGCCGGCCTTTGCCCTGGCGATTATCGGCATACCGGTCTATGTTTATATTCCCAAGTTCTATACGGACGTGGTGGGCATCGATATCGGCCTGGCGGGCCTTTTGCTGTTCGGCGTACGCCTTTTCGATGCTGTGACGGATCCGCTTATGGGAACCCTGTCCGACCGGACGCGTTCCCGATTCGGCCGCCGCAGGCCCTATATGCTGGCAGGCTCGGTGCTGATCGCCGTCGCCCTGATTTTTCTGTTCAATCCCCCCGAGGTATCGGTCACCTGGAGCACACTCTGGTTTGCCTTTTGGATATACGCGCTGTTTTTGTTCTGGACCCTGGTCACGGTTCCCTATGAGTCGCTGGGCCCTGAAATTACCTACGACTACAATGCGAGAACGGCCTTGTTTGCCTGGCGGGACGGTTTTCTGATCGCGGGCACACTGGCCGCCGCGGCATCTCCGGCGCTGGTGCAGGCCATCTTCCAGACCGGTGACGATGCGGCCGGCCAACGCAGTCAGTTTTTCTGGATTTCGGTGATCTACGCCCCACTGATCGTGGGCATGTGCGGATGGTGCGTCAGGGTCGTGCGCGAGCGGGAGTATGTTCCCACCGTTGCATCGGCAGTGGGCTGGCGAGACCTTCGAACCGTTTTCAAGAACCGGCCGTTCATGATCCTGTTGGCGGCCTATACCATCAGCGCCATCGGCAGCAACCTGCCGGCGACACTGATCCTTTACTACGTTCAGTATGTGCTCGGTTCAAGCCAGGCGGACGTATTTCTCATGCTCTACTTCGTGACCGGTATCCTCCTCCTTCCGGTCTGGGTCCGCCTGGCGCACCGCTTCGGCAGAAAGGAGACCTGGATTGCATCCATGGCGGTCAACACCGGAGCATTCATCGGCGTATATTTCCTGGGCCCGGGTGACACAGCCATTTACGGGATTTTGGTGGTGGTGTCCGGCATCGGGTTCGGCGCCACCCTGGCCCTCCCCTCTGCCATCCAGGCGGATGTGATCGATTACGATGAGCTTCGAACGGGCCGCCGCCGGGAAGGCCAGTATGTCGGGCTGTGGTCCATCGCCAAAAAACTGGCTGCCGCCGTGGGCGTTGGCGTGGGTCTGGCCGTTCTCGGCGCCGCCGGTTATACGCCCAACGTTCCTCAGAGTGACACGGTGCGCCTTGCCCTTCGTGTTCTCTATGCCCTGGTGCCTTCGGTTTGCAACCTGCTGGCCATCGCAATTGCCCTTTACTACCCCATCAGCGGAGACATTCATGGACGTATCCGGTCGGCCATCGACCGGCGACAGGCCGGCCATATCGTTATTGACCCGCTGAAACCCACAGAAACGATCGGATAAAGACGATGACCATGGAGAACTGGATCACTATACCGATGATCAACCTGGCCACCGTTGCCGCAATGATGACTGTGGGATGGGTTTTCAGTGTTTTGCGTCAGAATGTCACCATCGTGGACAGTCTGTGGGGCCTGGGATTCGTGCTGGTGGCCGGGGTCACCTATTGGACGGGTGACGGGTTCACCGGTCGCAGCCTGCTGATTCTGATCCTGACCGCCGGCTGGGGCTTGCGTCTCGCCGGCTATCTGACCTGGCGCAACTGGGGCCACGCGGAAGATCACCGCTACGGCCAGTGGCGCGAGAAAAGTGGACAGCGCTTCTGGTTGGTCAGCCTCTTCAAGGTGTTCTGGCTGCAGGCGGTCTTTCTCTGGTTCATCTCTCTGGTGTTACAGAAAGCGCAGTTATCCGCAGAGCCGTCCCGATTCACCGCGCTGGACATTTTCGGCACTCTGGTGTGGGCGGCTGGTTTTGTTTTCGAGTCGGTCGGGGACTGGCAGCTGGCCCGGTTCAAGGCCAATCCTGAAAACCGCGGTCGGGTCATGGACCAAGGGCTGTGGGCCTGGAGTCGCCACCCCAACTATTTCGGTGAGTTCTTGATTTGGTGGGGCTTTTTCCTGGTGGCCCTGGCGACACCGGGCAGCTGGTGGACCATTGTCAGTCCGCTTATCATTTCCGTGGTGCTCCTCAAAATGACCGGTGTGCCCCTGACCGAGGCGGCCCTCAAGTCCCGACGCCCCGGCTATGCGGACTACATAAAAAAAACCAGCACCTTTTTTCCGCGCCCCCCCAGAAAGGAGGTCACATGAAGTCGCTTATCGATCTGGCCGACCGGGCATGGCTTCCCGATGCATTGATCCGGATAGGTATCCGCCGGTTGAACAGGCTGCGCCTCAATCAGGAATCCGAGAGACATGGCGGCGACCGCTTGCAGGCGATCGCCGAGTTCATAAAAACGATGGGAACAAGTCCGGTGGCGCTCTCCACGGACGAGGCCAATGCGCAGCATTACGAGTTGCCGGCACCCTTTTTCGAACAGGTGCTGGGAAAACACCTCAAATACAGCAGTGGCTTCTGGAATCCCGGCATCACATCCCTGGACCGGTCAGAGGCAGACATGCTGGCGATCACCGCCGAACGGGCCGGATTGGCAGACGGCATGGACATTCTGGAACTGGGCTGCGGATGGGGGTCACTGACCTTGTGGAATGCTGCCAACTACCCCAACAGCCGCATCACGGCGGTTTCGAACTCCGCTTCCCAGCGACGTTTCATCGAACGCCGCTGCCGTGAACGGGGACTTTCCAATGTTCAGGTGATCACCGCCGACATGAACCAATTTTCAACCGACCGGCGCTTCGATCGGGTTCTGTCCGTGGAGATGTTCGAACACATGCGCAACTGGGAGTTGCTCCTGTCACGGATCGACGCCTGGCTCAAAGACCGGGGTCGGGTGTTCATTCACATCTTCACCCACCGCCGTTACGCCTATCCATTCGACACCCAGGGCTACGACAACTGGATGGGCCGGTATTTTTTTACTGGCGGGATGATGCCCTCGGATGACCTGTTATTCAATTTTCAACGGCATCTCGTTGTGGAAAAACACTGGCGGGTCAACGGCAGCCACTACCGCAAAACCGCCGATGCCTGGCTGGCCAACATGGACAGCAGAAAAGATGCAATCATGCCGATCATGACGGACATTTACGGCCAAAAGGATGCGGCGATGTGGTTTCAGCGCTGGCGGATCTTTTTCATGGCCTGCAGTGAACTGTGGGGATACGCCGATGGAGAGGAATGGTTGGTGTCTCATTACCTCTTGAAAAAAGCGACGGCGGGTAAATGACCGAAGCGCCGGGTCAAAGCCGATTGACCCCATGCGATTTGCAATTGGTTTGCATTTCTGCCGTTTGGCGGCGTGACAAGCGATGCGCACGATTCGGCGGGGTGTAATCTTATCGCAGGATCATATGGCCTGCCTGCCACGCCATTTATAGTTAGGCGGTTAACCTCGAAACCTCCCTGTTCCATGGTTTTACAATAAGTAAAAGCGTTCGATTGCACGGTTTAACGATATTTTCGTAACCCCTTGGCAAAAGTTCCACTACCAATTCAATTGTTGCAACGCCACCCGAAATAACAAGCCCGACCATCATCAGGTGCTGTCGGGTGCAATTTCTCAACCCTGCACGTGTTTCATCCAGCACGGTGCGGAACGTGGGCCGTGGCTCAACACCGGCATGGCCAATTGCTTCCCACCAGCGCGGAAGAGCGTTATCGGGATCTATTCGAAAATGCCAATGTGCTCATTCATAGAGTGACATCCGACGGTCGATTTGAGCATGTCAACAAAAAATGGATCGACACGCTTGGTTACACCACGGAAGACCTCCCACAACTTACCCTATGGGATATTATCCACCCGGATTATATGGACCATTGCAAGACCAGTTTTGAAACGATCTTTTCCGGCAATCCCATGGAAAATATGCAAGTCATGTTTATTACCAAAGATGGCAGGCCCATTTCCGTAGAGGGGAATGTCAGCTGTCACTGTGTAAATGGCGAGATTGTGTCTATACGCAGTATTTTCAGGGATATCAGCGATAAAAAACGGGCCGATGCAGAACGGAAAATTCTGGAAGCTAAACTCCAGCGTGCGCAGAAAATGGAGGCGATCGGAACCCTGGCCGGTGGCGTTGCGCATGATCTGAACAATATTCTTACCGGAGTTGTCAGCTACCCTGATTTAATCCTGATGCAGTTGTCGCCAGACAGTCCCTACCGCAAGTCGATTTCCAAGCTAAAGGAATCAGGTCTGAAAGCGGCAGCCATTGTAGAAGATTTGTTGACCCTGGCCAGAAGAGGGGCTGCGGTTAAAGTCATGGTCAATCTTAACCAGATCATTTTGGAGTACCTTGACTCGCCTGAATTTGAAAAACGAAAAGAGTTTCATCCTGATGTCAGCATTGAAACCGACCTCGAGACGAATGTATTCAATATCTACGGCTCGGGTATCCACTTGTCCAAAACAGTGATGAACCTGGTTTCCAACGCTGCCGAGGCGATCGAAAATAATGGTAAAGTTCTGATTTCATAACAAAACATTTATGTTGAAGTACCCATCGCAGGCTACGACACGATTGAAGAAGGCGATTATGTCCTGCTAAGCGTCTCCGATACTGGTGTGGGTATCTCACCGGAGGACAAAGATCAGATATTCGATCCCTTTTTTACCAAAAAGATCATGGGCCGGTCTGGCACCGGCTTGGGTATGACGGTTGTGTGGGGTACCGTAAAAGACCACAATGGATATATTGACGTTCGCAGCAGTCAGGAGAAGGGCACGCGTTTGATGCTCGATTTCCCCATCTCCCGTAAAGAATTGGCGGACAAGGCCGCCAGCCCGTTTATCGACGAATATCGCGGTCGAGGCGAGTCCGTATTGGTGGTGGATGATGTGGAGAGCCAATGGGAAATTGCCACGATGATATTGACACAATTGGGGTATTCGGTGGCTACGGCATCCAGCGGAGAAAACGCCGTTGCCTATATGCAGACCCATCAAGCGGATTTGCTTTTGTTGGACATGATAATGGATCCGGGCATGGATGGTTGCGAGGCCTACCCCCAGATTATCAAATCGCACCCCCGTCAGAAAGCCGTCATCGCCAGCGGGTATTCCGAATCTGGACGGGTCCAGGAATGCCAACGGCTCGGTGCCGGCCCTTATGTGAGAAAGCCGTATACCCTTGAAAAAATCGCCAGGGCCGTTCGCCAGGAGCTCGATCGAGATTTTTTAGGAACTGACGGATGACTATCATCATACCTTAGCTCCGCCGCGACCGGCTTGCTTCAATTTAAACGCTTCTGTTCCTCCCTGGCATCAATCTCTCTCTTTTCTTATGTAATTTCTCATCTGGTATACTTACAAAAAAGGGGGTATGCGGTTGCATCGCGCATACCCCCTTTTTTAATTTTGGTTCAGGCCGAAACCTTAGACAACCGTCACGTTGGATGCGGACGGCCCCTTGGGACCCTGAACGATCTCGAAAGTGACCCGGTCGCCTTCGTTGAGAGATCGGAAACCGCTTGAATTGATACCTGAATGATGGACGAACACATCCGGCCCATCTTCCTGCTCAATGAAGCCGTAGCCTTTGCTGCTGTTGAACCACTTTACTACGCCGTTAATCATGCTGGCACCCTCCTTTCAAAAAAATTCTCTTGCTTCATACATAAAGGGTGCCACTGGACGAACATGACCAACACCTTCATAACGAAACCGGCCCGCCAAACTGAAACGGACCTTCGATTGACGCAATAATAACACCACCATAGGAGAAATCAAGAAAATTGTTGGGTTTTCAAAAATTTTTGCACAATCCACCCTCTCAAATGCGGGGAAGCCTCCGAATATGCGGTTTGGAAAATACCATCTGGACGTTGCCGATGTACCGTTCCAGAAACCCCCCTTCGCAGTAGCTCAGATAATAGTCCCACATGCGGATGAACGCATCTTCGAAGCCCAGTTCGCGGACCTGGTCGAGGTTTTCGAAGAAACGTTCCCGCCACATCCGCAGCGTGGTCGCATAATGGGGGGTAATGTCCTCCATATGGAACAGCCGCAGATCGCTTGACCGGGACATGGCTTCGAGCAGTGCCGTCACCGAGGGGATGCAGCTGCCCGGAAAAATGTAGCGTTTGATGAAATCGACCGAATTTTTGTGCTGTTCAAATGCGTAGTCGGCGATGGTGATGGCCTGGATGGCCATGAGGCCGTCATCCTTGAGATATCCGGCGCAGGCCTGGAAAAAGGTATCGTAGTACTGGTGGCCCACGGCTTCGATCATCTCGATGGAAACCAGTTTGTCGTATTGGCCGGTCAGCTCGCGGTAGTCGGATTTCAGCAGATGGATGCGCCTGGATAGTCCTGCCGCCTCAATTTTCGCTTTGGCAAAGTCGTACTGCTGTTGGGAAATAGTGGTGGTGGTGACTTCACACCCGTATTTTTCTGCTGCGTGAAGGGCAAACCCGCCCCATCCGGTGCCGATCTCCAGCACGTGATCGTCGGGGCCCAGATCCAGCTTTCGGCACAGGCGGTCGTATTTGGCGATCGATGCCGCCTTCAGCGAACTCGCCGGCGTCTCGAAGATGCCGCTGGAGTAAGTCATGGTCTCGTCCAGAAACAATCGGTAGAAATCGTTTCCCAGGTCGTAATGGGCCATGATGTTCTCGCGGCTGCCGGTAGGCGTGTTCCTGCGCATCAGGTGAAAGATCTGGTTGACGGGACGCGAGAGCATGGTCCAGCCCTGATCCATCTCTCCGAACACCTGGTGATTCCGGACGATGATGCGCATCACGGCGGTCAGGTCCGCGGACGTCCAGTATCCGAGCATGAATGCTTCGCCCGCACCGATGCTGCCGCCAAAGGCGCAGAAACGGTAAAAATCCTCCCGGTGAACCTGGATGGTGGCCGACAGGTCGAATTCAGGGGTCTTGCGGCCGAAGGTTTTCACCGTTCGGCCGTCTTTCAGAGTCAGCCGGCCAAATTGAATCTTTTCCAGCATTGCCAGCACGAGACGGCGTCCGACGCCATTGATGGAACGCACAGGGCCGGAAATGGACAGACTTTTCTTTTTGGGTACAATGGTTGTTGTGGTCATACTGACACCTCCTATATCATTTCACACGCAGCTTCCGACCGGGGTGGTCATAAAATGGGGTTTGTTTGAGCTTCAGTTTGAGTGCCTGCCAATAGATCATGGCGACGACCTTGACAGTCATGGCCGGGTAAAGAATCAACAACCGGGTCAGATTCTGCCTGGTCATCGGCATCCGGGACAGGCTCAGGGTGGCGTCGAAAACCCGCTTGCCGTCTTTGAAATTCATCAGATGCACATTAAGGCGGTCCCCCGGAACCGAAAACCGCCAGTCGTAATCGATCTCCATGGGCATGTAGGGCGAAATGTGAAAGGCCTTCGAAAAACGGAACCGGCGCCACTTGCGATCCGGATGGATGTTGTTTGCATCATCCAGAACGTAAAGGTGGCGCTCCCCCCAGGGCGTGTTGGTGATCTCGGCCACAATGGTCTCCAGGCAGCTGTCGCTGCCGCCGTAAAGGAAATAGAATGTCACCGGGTTGAAGCAGTGGCCGAAGTAGCGCAGGTGGGTGAGCACGCGAATGGGTCCCGATGGCCGCAGGCCGGTTTTTTCTTCGACGCGGTCCCGTATCGCCCGATCCAACGGGATCTTGACATCGCCGAAATGGTCCCGCCGCCGGAAATAGGCCAGATTCACGCGGTCGACCGACCACAACGGGTGAATGGCCAACGCCCGCGACATTTCCGCAAGGTCCAGAAACATGAAGAAAATGCGGTACTGGAAGGCATTGACAACCGGCGTAAAGCGGCGGTGACGGATGCTGCCCCGGTAGATGGCGCTGTTCATGGCAGATCCTTTCCAAAAGCGCGGCACACCGCCAGTGCGCTGTTGACCCCGTCTTCGTGAAACCCGTATCCCCAATAGGCCCCGCAAAAAGACGTACGGTTCACGCCACTGATCTCAGCGTGCCGGCGGCGGGCGGCCAGGCTGTCAGGTGTGTAAATCGGATGGTGATAGACGAAATGGCGAATGACCTTGGCCGGATCGATGCGTTCGCCGATGTTCAGGGAGACGCAGAAGGTCTCATGGGCATCCAGGGTTTGCAGCATGTTCATGTTGTAGGTCAGGGCCACCCGGTCCGATGCCCGTTCGGGAGTCAGGTAGTTCCAGCTGGCCCATGCCTGCCGCTTGGAAGGCAGCACCGATGTATCGGTGTGCAGCACCACCTGGTTCTCCTGGTAGCCGATGCGGCCCAACACGTCGCGTTCGTTGACCGTTGGGTCGGTCAACATGGCCAGTGCCTGATCGGAGTGGGTGGCAATCACCACGTGATCGAAGTCGTCGACGCACCCGTCGACAGTCTTTATGCTCACCTTGTCCGGCGACCGGGTGACCGCCGACACCGGCCGGTTCAGTCGAATGCGGTCGGCGAATGGCCGGGTGATGGGCCCGATGTAAGTCCGGGAGCCTCCCTTGATGACCCGCCATTGAGGCTGATCGGAAATGTTCAGAAAGCCGTGGTTTTCAAAAAATTCGATAAAGTAGCGCGCCGGAAACTGCCGGAACGCACCCGGACCCGCCGACCAGATGGCCGCACCCATGGGGATCAGAAAATGGTCGATGAAGCCAGTACTGTAGTGATGGGCGGCAAGGTAAGTCTCCAGGGTGATCTGGTCATCTCTTGATACTAGGAGCTTGCGGGCCCCGCGCCGGAAACGCCAGGCATCGAACAGCATGCGGTAAAAATCAGGACGCAACAGATTCTTGCGCTGGACGAACAATGAATTGAAAGTGGTGGGGCAGAACACCAGCCCGCTCTTGGGATCCTGGAAGCTGAAACTCATCACCGAGGGCTGAGAGGCCACCCCCAGATGATCCATCAGCCGCGTGAAGTGGGGATAGGTCTTGTGGTTGAAGACGATGAAGCCGGTGTCCACCGGCCAATTGCGGCCGTTTGAATGAACATCCACGGTGGCGGTATGGCCGCCGATGGTGCTTTTGGCCTCATAGACCGTCACCTCGTGATCTTCGCTCAGCAGGTAACCGGATGTCATCCCGGAAATGCCGGTGCCGACAATGGCGATGCGCATAAACGATTCTCCCCGGCTGAAGCGGAAGGCAAAGGACCGGCCTTAGGCCGATTTATCCGGAGCGGAGCCTTTCAGGCAGCGGTCGCAAATCCCGAACGATGCCGACCCCTTCCAATAGCTTCAGCAGCAAATAGGTGATGTCGATTTCCCACCAGCGAAAGCCCTGGCGGGCCGACACCGCGTAGTGGTGATGGTTGTTGTGCCATCCTTCTCCCAGGGTGATCAGGGCTAAAAGTGCATTGTTGCGACTGGTATCCGGGGTGTCGAAACGCCGGGTGCCGAACATGTGGTCCAGGCTGTTGATCGTGCAGGTGGCGTGAAAGAGCACCACGGTGGAGATAAAAAACCCCCAGACGACCATCTGGCCGCCGCTGGTTCCCAGGTGCGGGGCCACCCGCTCCAAAAGGGCACCGATCAGGTAAAGGCAGAAAACCAGCGAAACGGGAACCATCGTGTCGAAACGGTTGAGCCAAACCAGTTCGGGAAAGCGGGTCCACTCGTTGACATATCGGTAGGGCGTCGCAAAGTTGGCGCGGGAGGTCAGCCATCCCATATGGCTCCACCAGAAACCGTGCTGGGAGGGGGAGTGAACATCCTTTTCCGTATCCACGAAACGATGGTGATGACGATGATGACCCGCCCACCACAGCGGCCCCCGCTGGGCCGACGCGTTGCCCAACACGGCAAAGACGAATTGCCAGACTCTTCCGACCTTGAAGGCTTTGTGGGCAAAATAACGGTGGTAAAAGCCGGTGATGGCGAACATGCGCACCAGGTAGAGGAGAAGGGAGCTCCACACGGCCACCGGGCTCCATCCGACCCACAGGACACCCAGGCAGGCCAGATGCAGCACGACAAACGGAAGAATTCTCGGCCAGTCAACGGTCTTATGGAATTCGCCCGGCTCGAGGTCTTCAATCCCGGCTTCCGAATCAATCCATCTCAATACCGCATACTTAAGTTCTTTGCCCATGGCTTCGACGCTCGCGTGTGGTTGTTGGGGACTGGAACCGTGCGGAAGGGGTTACGAAAAAATTTAATCTTCGCTCAACACCCTCACTATATAATTAAATGACCAATCGCCCCAAGTCAATTGTAAGGAATGGGGACGGGAAGGCAATGGGGAGTCATCGACGGCACACTGGTGGGTATAACCTATCAGCAAAACGGTTTCCAAAGGGTGCCGCCGGCAGCGGTCCGGCAGTCAATTGACAAAACCAATGGGGTCGACTAAGAATTTGGGCAGATGGTTTGCATGGTCCTTTTGCCGAATCAGAAAACCTACGGATCACCACCGTGACCCTCAACACCTTTACCTGCCACTGCATCGGCGACACCCTGGACGGCCTTCGTGACGGCCTGTCACACTTCTCGGGCCCCAGCCGGGCGGCCATGGTGTTTGCCATGGAAGCGGACAGCCCCATGTTTATCTTCGATCCCCAGAATCTTCTTTCCGGCCACGAACCCCGGCTGAAGGAATTATATGTGGATAACCAGGAATGGCGCACCCGTCCGTCTATCCATCGCGGCAGCCTGAAATACAGCCACATCATACCCGAAAAGAACCTTCAAATGACCGGACTGATCTCCTATGGTGGCCGATCCGGATCCGTCTGCTTCCAGATGTGGTTTACCGAACATCATCCGGACATGTGCAGCATCGGGCCCACCGAACGCTGGCTGGAACACGCGGCCTGGCGGTTTTCCCACGACATGGCCAGTGAAAGCACATTCTACACCGGCATCTCGGGCAGCTTTCTGAGGGAATACGCCACTCATGCCGTTCGCGACGATGTGGTCGACCGCATGAACGTCTTGCTAGGCTGGGATACCCGGCTGCGCATCTACCCCATCCTGGATGCGGTACTGGAACTCTCACGAACCCGTGAAGAGGGTGCCTGGCCGCGCGGGGATCTGGTTTTTGTGGAACCCCAGGCACTGGCCCACATCCCTTTTTTGGCCTATTTCTCCCCGTCCGAGCAGCCCACCATGGGAAACATCAAACACGTGCGAAAGCTGTTGGCCGCCGTCGAGGGGTCCAACCTCAAACTGGTATCCGACGGCCGCTGCGTGGCCGGAATCGCCGTCGACCGCCTGCCCGATTTCAGCATTACCGCCGATTTCAGGGGCGGGCACGGATTTCTGAATGTTGTCGACGACAGGGTTTGCAGTTTTGCCGACGGCTGCTACCAGTCAACCACCCGCCGGGCCAACCTGGTACACCTGGAAGAGGCGCTGCTGGAATCGGACCTCGATCCGGAAACCGGCAACAGCGTTTTGAAAATCATTGCCGCCCTGGTTCACCAGGCCGAAGACCAGAAGCACGGCGCCACCCTCGTCCTGGACCTGAATCCTTCGCCGGTGATCATTTCCGGTCAGTGCTTCGACCGCCCCCTGGACTTGCGGGAACCGGCCATCCTCGACCTGGCCAAATCTCTTTTCAAGGTGGACGGCGCCCTGCATATCGGCGCGGACATGCACCTGCACGGGTTTGCCTGCCTGCTTGACGGGCGGGCTATCGCGGGCGAAAACCGGGCCCGCGGAGCACGCTACAACTCGGCCCTGCGATTTACCGCCGAGCACGCGGATATCATCGTCGTGGTCGTTTCATCGGACCGGCCGGTATCCATCATTCAAGCTGGGGTTGAAGTCAGCGCTGCCTGTCAGTGGAAGCCCATGTCCTGCCGCATTGTCGAGCCGATCCGCCTGGACCAATGGGTGGCCCGCAATGGTGAGTAGACAGCAAGGTCATGAAGGAGCGAAATGAAAGGCTCCTGAAGCGCGAAGCATCCCTGAGAGCACCTGTTCGTAAATACGATGACGCACCGAGATTGCCGAGGCGCCCGGATCGCAAGACGGGAAAGCGCCAATAGCAGCGCTATTGACGCGCCGAGCAACGCGGCCAGTCGTGATGGATCGGCGATCAAATGCCATCGTATTTGTGAATAGGGGCACTACGCCAGCAGAAAGTGCCAGAAGCCGAAAACAAGATGCTCAAGGGATTGTTGCCCATCTGCTCCGTTTGGAGGAAATAAAACGTTGTCAGGAAAACCGTCAGATTCATTTCAACCAACGCTTACCATATTGAGGAGGAAAGCAATGAAACGGTTTAAAAATGATCTTTTGCTGGTACTCGTTCTTCTTTTTACCACTGCCTGTGCCCATACCAACAGTGGTCCCATGACCACCTCGAACCTGGACCGGATTGCCCAAAGCGGCGTGCTTCGCGTGGGCACGGCAGCCAATATGCCGCCGCTGAACATGCTGGACAAAGCCGGCGTGCCCATGGGCCTGGATGTGGATCTGGCCAGCTATATGGCCAGGGCCATGGGCGTCGAGCTGAGCCTGGTTATCAGGCCCTTCTCCGAGTTGCTGCCTGCACTGGAAGCAGGTGAAGTCGACATGGTCATCTCAGGCATGACCATCACCCCCGAACGTAACATGAAAGTGGCCTTTGCCGGTCCATACCACATCTCCGGAAAAGCCCTGTTGACCAAGTTCAAGTCTCTGGTAACCTCCGAAGACACCTCGAAGCTTAATTCCGAGGCATTTGCCTTCACGGCTCTGGAAAGCTCCACATCGGCAGATCTGGTCGAAGCCATGATGCCCAAAGCCCGGCTGGTCACCGCCAAGGATTACAATGAAGCCGTCGATATGGTTCTTTCCAACAAAGTCGACGCCCTGGTGGCCGATTATCATGTCTGCGTGCTGTCGCTGCTTCGCCACCCCAACGAAGGATTGGTCTCTCTGATCACTCCGTTCACCTATGAACCGCTGGGCATCGCCATGCCGCCTGGAGACGCCCAAATGATCAACTGGACCACCAATTTTCTCAACACCATGCGGGAGTCCGACGAGTTGATCAGGCTGAAAATCAAATGGATCGAGGATCCCTCATGGCTGTCGGATCTGAAGTAGTATCCTGATGTCGAACAGCAAGCAGGGGTAAACCGGAGGCCTTTGGGCGTACATCCGTTCATCCCATGTGCGCCCGACACCATTGACGATCACTAAAAAAAGGGACTGACGCATGACAACGATATTTCGTAAATCTATCCACCTGCTTGGTATCATCTTGGTTTGCAGCATGGTTCTGTGCGCCTGCGCCACGCCACCGTCACCGGTCATCGAGGCCGATCCGGGCATTTTGCGGGTGGGCGTTTCACCCGATTCGCCGCCGTTGATTTTCAAAAAGGATGATCGGATCGATGGACTGGAAGCCGATATGGCCCTGGCCCTGGCCGACTATCTTGGAAAGACGGCGGTTTTCGTCGAGGTTCGATGGGAGGATCAGATACCGGCACTGTTGGACAACCGCACCGACATCATCATGTCCGGCATGTCCGTCACTCCCGCGCGACAGTATGCAATCGCCTTTTCAAAGCCATACTTCAAGGCAGGCCTGATGATACTGGTGAAAAATCTTCAAAAGTATAATTTTATCAAGAATACGGAAACCGTCCTGGCGCAGTCCATTACCTGGCGGATGGGGGTGGTCAAGGGGACCACGGGAGAGTCGTTCACCAGGCAGAAAAATATCGGCGCCAAATCCATCGCTGCCTATGAAGACCAGCGAGAAGCCCTTAACGCCCTGGTCGCCGGGCGCATCGATGTCTTCATTCACGATGCACCCAATGTGCTGATGCTGGCGGCCCAGCACCAGGCCGATGGTGTTAAACCCCTGCCGGTCATGCTCAATGAGGAGTATCTGGCCTGGGGAATCGAAAAAGGAGATTCCGAACTGGTTAAAGCGGCCAACGCCTTCATCGACCAGGCCATGCAGAAAGGAACGATGCAGGCAATTATCAAGCGCTGGATTCCGCTGGCAGAGTGACCCGTTGTCCGGTAGTGCAGGTTGAGTTATCGTTCAGGCCGCCGGCCCACCCGATGGACGGTGCGTTGATCGCGGTTGCCTGAACACCTGCATCAGTCGGTTGGCATCGATACTGACAACCTGGCTTTCCGGCCCGTGAACGGCGCCGCGCTGCAGCCGTCCAGGATCGAGAAATGCGCGTTATCCAACCCGGGCCTGCGCTCGGCCGCACCCAGCCCCACGACCGATCTGCAAGATCAAAGACCGCGCCGCCCGTCGATCACGGTTCCCGCCGACTGGTTTATACCTATCCAACCCATCCCCGGATATGCTATAAAATGACGATCATTTCCGCCCAGAGCCAGCTAATGGAGGATGACCCGTGAGAGAGTTCACCAAAGCCCAGAAAGCCCGTCATGCCATTCGAGAATTCAAAACCCTGACCGACGCATCGGCTATCCGCGGTTTCTATCGTCCATGCGGGAAAATGGGCAAGGCGCTGGAGCAATGCCTGCGAAACCTGAGTCCGGAAATTTACGGCAGCATGAACGATCCCCGGATCGTGGAACTGAAAGGTCTCGAATACGTCATCGATCGCCTGCCCAAAGGCATCGAAGAGTGCAATCGCATCATCCTCACCGAGGAGGACCCGTTTAAAAACGAGGCGCTGAAGCCGATCATCCCCTTAAAGCGCCGGCGCACCTGCTACCGGGTGGGGCAAAACGAAATGTGTTTTGTGATCACCCGGGGTCTCAGCGAGATATATGACATTCTCACCCATATGACCTTTCTGGTTGTCGAGGCCCGCAAAATCCACAGCCGCATGACCGACGATTCGGGCAGCCTCACCATCGAATGGAGCGAACTGGACAAATCCGTTCGCCAACAAGAGCCGTTCTCCGATGCCGTTCTGGATCAGGCCCTGTGGAGCCTGAGCATTATTTTGGGCCGGCCCTACCGGGAAACCCGGGACACGTATCACTGCCTGGAGGCCAACAAAAAAAGCCATGGCAGCAACAACGGCCTGCTTCACCTGATTCACAGCCTGGGCCAGCGCATCGATGCCGAAAAAACCAACCGAAACGACGCCATCGTCGTCTACCTGACCCCATCGCTCATGCGCATCATCGGCCAGCAGGAGTACGAAAAAAAGTGGGCCTCGGATATCAAGGAGCAGTTGATCCGGCAGAACCTGCACCAGCGCCCCATCCACATTGTCAGCGCCAACCTTCACAGTGTTCTGAACGCCATATACGGCTATGCGGCACTGCGCAAAGCCGGGCAGCCACCCGGCGACAACCTGTATGACTTTTTCCATAACCTGCGCCAACACCAGGACGACATCCAACATTTCGCCGCGGCGCATGGTTTCTGGGAACTGCCGGACCGCTCCGGCGCGCACATCGACTGCCAGATCATCGATACCGGCCAGTTGAAGGGGGTGGAACTGCATCCGGAGCTCAACATCGTCGTGCCCGAAACGGCGCAATGCGCCCCGGTCATCCTGGTAATCGACTATGCCTTCGGGGCACAGGCCTTCGAAATCATGGAGAATCTGTTGGAATCCCACAGCAGAAACGGGTCCACGGTCGCCTTTGACTACAGCTCCATCTCCATCATGGGCAAGGCCGGTATCCTGACCGGCGACAAGGGGGACATCATGCTGGCCACGGCCCACGTTTTCGAAGGCACCTCAGACAACTACCGCATCGACAACGATCTCTCTCCATCGGATTTTCCCGATACGGAGAGCGTGTTCGTGGGCCCCATGGTCACCGTTCTGGGCACTTCGCTGCAGAATCGGGACATGCTGGAGAAGTTCCAGTCGGACTGGAAGACCATCGGGCTGGAAATGGAGGGCGGCCATTTTCAGCGGGCGATCAGCGCGGCCATCATCAAGGGCAACGCCCGTGAAGACATGCCGGTGCGCTATGCCTACTATGCCTCGGACAATCCCATTAAAACGGGAAGCACCCTGGCCGCCGGAGCCATGGGCAGGGAGGGCGTCAAGCCCACCTACCTGATCACCAAAGTCATCCTCGAAAAGATCATGGGCAGCCACTGAGCCGGAAAAACCAACGCCATGAAACTGAAAAACCTGCCGCGTAACAATATTGTCCTGCTGGTCTGCCTGCTGGCCCTGATCATCCTGTTCCCCCTTTTCAAGGAGAGGGATTCCCTGGTCAGGGACCTGCTTCTGACGGCCATTTTTTTCTCTGGCATTTTCTCGCTGGATTTCTCCACCAAATCGTTAAAGATACTGCTCCCGCTGGGAACGGCAACTGCAGCCACCACCTGGCTCGGCCATTTTGTAGAAAATGACGGGGTCTTCCTGGTCGACTTCATCACGACGTTTCTATTTCTGGCAGCCATCGTGGTATTGATGATCCGTCACATCGCCCGCAGCCAAAATGTAACCCCCACCATCATACTCAGTTCCATTAACGGATACCTGCTGATAGGCGTGCTCAGCGCGGTGTTGCTGGCCGTTTCAGATGTGGTGCATCGCTATGTTTTTTCTTCAGGAAGCCAGGCCATCATTTTCCCCGGTCAAAGCGTGCCGCAGTTTAACGATTACCTGTACTTCAGTTTCGTGACCCTGACCACCCTGGGCTATGGAGACGTAACCCCGGTCTCCCATCTGGCCCGGTCCATGACCATGCTCATCGCCATCACCGGCCAGTTGTACATGACCATCCTCATTGCCATGCTGGTGGGTAAATTTTTAGCTCGAGCCGAAGGACAATAGATGCGTCGCACCCGGAAGCTTTTCATGGTCAGTTTGATCTGCGCCGGCATCGTCATGGCCCTCTTGCTGACCGCCGTCCTGACCACCCACCTGCTGGCCAACCGCGACATGGTGAAATCGTTCATCATCAGCAAAACCGCGCAAGCCACCGGCGGCACCCTACTTTATGACCGCCTGGACATCAGCTTTCTTCCCCTGCCCCACCTCAAAGCCCGGGGCATTCATTTGCAAAAAAAGGATGCATTCGATATCACCGCGCAGGAGTTGTCGGTCTACCCCAGGCTCTTGCCCATCCTGAAAGGCCAGGTCAGCATCCGCCGGCTTGCCCTGGTTGACCCCGACGTCACGGTCCTTAAGGGTTCGGGCTCGATGAAAACGTCGGATTCGCCTAAAGGGAGGGGGGGCGTCTCCCTTGAAGATGGCGTTAAGACCGTCATCGGCGGCCTTTTTGGTGCCCTGGCGGCCATCAATCCGGGAACGGATCTGCAGATTGATGAGGGAACACTTACCCTGGCGTACACCGGTGCACCGAATTTTCGGATTACCGGCATCGATGCCGCTGTGGTAAATGAGGATGGCGACCTGTCGCTGAATCTGCACTGCCGATCAGATATTACCGGCCGATTGGACCTCAGTGCCATCGCCGACATTCAAACCATGCAGGCCAGCGGGAAAATTACCCTGACCGACATTAATCTGCGTCCCCTGCTGTTCCATGAATCCCTTCCCGGAGGCATCACCACCGAAGATACCCATGCAACGGTCAGCGCCACCTTCACCGTTGACGGGCCTGAAACGGTAAACGGCCGGTTTGACCTTCAGTTTCCCTTCCTGACGGTCATGCGCAAGGACCGGAAACTGAAGCTGGACACGGTCGCCATTTCAGGTGCCGTTGACTATGCCGGCAGAAACCTGTCCCTGACCTTAGACAATCTGCGGTCGGCCCAGCCGGCCCTGGAGCTCTCAGCCGCCGCCACATTCAAGCCGGCGGAAAATGAAGGCCGATCCGTTTTCGAGGTGCGTGCCGCCGCCAGCGGACTGGATGTGGCTGTCGCCGACACGGTCACCCGTGCCATCGCCGGTGACCTGGATGCGATCCGGACGGCTTTTTCCGTTGCCAGGGAGGGACACCTGACCGATACCACCTATTTTGCCGGATTCGATATCGATGAAAGCGGATGGCATCTGAAAAAAATGAAAGCGGCGGGCTACCTGTCCCAGGGTCTGGTCACCATTCCGGGCATCGAGGCCGATCTTGAACGCATGGATGGCAACGTAATCTACGAAGACCAGCACGTGGCATTCAAAAACATCAGCGGCCATTTCAAGGGCGCCACCTTTAAAAAACTGGAGGCCGCCATCGACTGGGAAAAGGAATCGACCCTCTCAATATCGAGCCCTTCGGTAGTAGTCGATACCGCCCCCCTGCACACGTGGCTCACCGGTTTTAAGGGGCTGGACAAGGCCAAGAATTATGTCGAAGCGGCCGCCGGAACCGCCCGAATAAATCGACTGGAAATCAACGGCCCACTCACGGAACCGGAAAACTGGACGTTCGAGATTGCCGGTACACCGGAGCATATCCGACTCACCAGTCCCTTGGTGCCTTTTCCTGTTAATCTCTCGGGTGGTCAGATCGTCTATATTCCCGGCAGGGAACGAGCAACGAACGTAACAGTTAAATTCCTGGACGGGTCCTTTATTTACTCATACCAATCCAAAGGCATCATCAATCCTGAATCCTTAGCATTGCGCATCGACGGGGCCATGGGACCGGCAGCGACCGCATGGCTGAGCACCCTGTTGCCCATCCCCAGGCACCTGCAGATGAAGCCGCCGGTGGAGTTGTCCGGTGTCAGCATCGTCTGGTCGAATAGCCGAATGCTGTCTTTCATGGGGCGGGTAAAGACTGCCGGCGGCGTCGACCTCTTTGCTGATTTCACTGCCTCCCCCCAGGACTGGCAGATCCGACGGATCCAGTTCGCCGACGGCAGTTCACGGGCAACCGCCTCCGGCCGCAAACAGGCCGATGGGATAGAGGTCAATTTTTCCGGCAACGTGGAGAAGAGCACCGCCGACAACCTTCTCGAAAACAACCAGACCTTGACCGGCCGCCTCGAGGGAGATTTTCGCGCTGCCATCAACACTAGTGCGCCGCTGCAGTCTTCATTTACCGGAAAACTGGCGGGCGAAGGGTTGCATTTCCTCGGTCTGGTACCGGTTCCCATCGACGTTCGGCAATTTTCAATCGACGGCAGCGGCGGCCGACTGAAGATCGAACCCTCGGAAGTATCGGTGTGCAACAGCCTGCTATCGATAGATGGGGTGGTGGACCGTAGCGACGGCAACCTGACCATTGATCTCAACGTTGACGCCGACCGCCTGGACGAGGAACTGATCCGAATACTCCTCTCCATGGACAAAGATAAAGCGGAGACGTCAAAGAAAGCAACGGCCGCATCGGCAATGACTCTGCGGGGAGCGGTTCACGTCAAGGCAAACGACTTCACCTACGGCGGGTTTACCTGGTCCCAGGTGCAGTCGGACATCCGTTTGGACGGTGACAACACCCAGGTTCAGATCAACCAGGCGGACTTGTGCGGTATTTCCACCACAGGAAAGTTGGGATTCTCACCCCTGGGGGTCAGTCTGCACATCACCCCGACGGCCACGGGCGCGTCACTCCAGGAGACGGCCAACTGCCTCTGGAACCGGCCGGTCAAGGCCGTTGCCCAGTATGACCTCACCGGTACAATCGACCTGCCGCCCACCCGTGAGAACCCGGTCCAAGATTTGTCCGGGCACGTGGAATTCTCATCGGACAATGGAAGGATTATGTATTCAAATGTGCTGATGAAAATCTTTTCCGTCCTCAACATTACCGAAGTGTTCACCGGTGGGCGATCCGATCTCACGGAAGACGGATACGGCTATACGAAAGCCTCTGTAAAAGCGCAAATCGATGGCGGGAAAGTGCTGCTCGAAGAGATCCTTCTGGATGGCAACTCGTTAAAAATCACCGGGCAGGGCCATATATCTCTGGATACCCGGCAAGCGGACATCACGCTGTTAGCGGCCCCGCTGAAGACAATTGACAGGATCGTCAATAAAATACCCATAATCAATTACATCGCCGGCGGCTCCCTGATTACCATCCCCCTTCAATTGACGGGACCGTTGACGGACATCAAGGTCAAACCAATCAGACCATCGGCGGTCGGCGAGGGGGTGCTCCACATCATGGAAAGAACCTTGAAAGCACCCTTCAAGCTGGTCCAGAGCGCTTCCGAATTCGCCGTCGAGGAATCGTCCAGAGAGATCCCCAAGGCAGCCAAGCCTGCCGCGGACATCCCCTAAAAGGCGAGGATACGTATATGAAATCGACCAAATCAATCCGTTGCTTTATCCTGCTCTGCCTGGTGCTGAACCCGCTTCTCCTTCAGGCAGCGGAACCCGTTGTGCGCCTCGACGGCGACCGGCTGACCCTCCAGGCCAGGGATACCCGCCTTTCGGAAATTCTGGAATTGCTTTCCGACCAGGGCATTCGCATTCGGATCGATCCGCGCATCAATCCGGAAATCACCGCGGCATTCAAGAACCGGCCCATCGGCGCCGCCATGACCAGCATTCTCAAATCCGTCGACTATGCCCTCATCTGGAGAAAAGAAAAGGCGTCCGTGGCCGGCGAGCCCCGGCTCTGGGAAATCCGAATCTTTTACAAGGGTCAGGAGGAACGGGCCCGGCTGCTGAAGAAAGGGGTAAACCTGACCGTGGTCAGCAATGGCGACGGCACCTATCACGTAAAGGACATCCTGCTGCTGCGGCTGGCGCCAACTGTCACGGAAGCCGCCCTGGCGGCGCTGCTGGATCAACTGGGCGCCAGCATCCTCGACGCATACGCCCCGTTGGGCATCGTCCGCCTGCGTTTGCCCCATGGCAGCGATGTGCCGGCGATCGCCGAAACGGTCGCCGGCTACCCGGGCGTTCAAACCGCCGAACCGGACCATGCCTACCCCCTGGAAGGCGGCCGTCAGACAACCCGGGCAGCGGGGTCCGCCTCTCCCCCGCCGTCGCCGCCCCCGTCAGCCGGCGCAACCTCGGTAGCGGTGATGGACAGCGGCCTGCGTTCTGATTACGAAAACAGCCCCTTCGTTCAGGCGGCCTACGATGCCGTCTCACCGGGCGCCGAAGTCGGCGACGAATTGGGCCACGGCACCCAGATGGCCCTGATTGCCGCAGGCGCGGTCAACCCCCTGGGAGCCGGATCGAATACGCCCGCCGGCAGCCCGGTGGTTGCCATCCGTGCGTTTGACGACAACGGATTTACCTCCACCTACACGCTGATGCGCGGCATCGACTACGCCATCGAAAACGGTTCCCGGGTCCTGAGCCTGAGTTGGGGGTCGGAAACGTCCAGCACACTGCTGGCGTCTGCCGTTCGCTATGCCGCCGACAAGGGATTGATTTTGGTGGCCGCCGCAGGCAATTCCCCCACGGGCAACCCGGTCTATCCGGCCGCTTACGACAACGTCATCGGCGTGGGGGCGCTGAACCCCAACGGTGACGCATGGGACCAGTCCAACTTCGGTGATTTCGTGGCCGTGTCCGCCCCGGGCCTGGCCGACCTGCCGGTGGGATACAAGGGCGATCCGGGCACCTATGCCGGCACCTCCATCGCCACCGCCTACACCGCCCGCCGCGTGGCGGCCATTTTAAACCGAAATCCCGATGCCGACCGGGCGACGATCTTAAAAATACTGGCTGAAGAAAATTGAACCATTAAACGGTGGGAATAAACGCAGGGAAACGATCATTACTGTTGACCGGAAAGTTCAAGATATATCGACGTCGATGTCCCCTCCATCGGTTTCAAAGCTCCGATATCGGTTAAACTGTCTGAGAAGCAGATTGGTCACACCGCTTTCGATAGGATTCCATACATTGCCACCCACAGGGGCGGATTGCAGCATGCCCCCTTTTAACTTGTAGTGAAATAACCCGTCTTTCGGGGCTGAGCCAATGGGTAATACATACTCTAACTTAAAATCGGTCCAGTTGTCATAGCCGCTTTCTTCAGCAAAATCATCTTTATCCGAATCGTTGCTGCCGGGCCGGTCAGTACCTGGCTTATAAGAGGTTGCGGAGTAGGCCCGTTGTTTCGGATAATGGCCAACCATTCCCTGGGCACTTATAAAGAAACGCTGTGCCCACGACGGACTGTAATCCCACATGCCGAGAAACAAGCCTACCGCATCGTCGAAGCTGCCAAAAGCGGTTGCCCCGAGAAGCAACTGCTCTTGCCCGTACCCTTTGAGTAACCCGCCCGCACCCATCGTAAAACCCATGCTGTCCGTTGAAAATGCATAGGGAAGAACCAGGGCCGATTTCAAACCTTTGAGTTTTCTTCCCGGATGGTTGTATTTTTAACATACGTACGCGGGCGTGCAAACGCTGCGGTTGCCAGGAGAATGCCGACTATTGCCAGAAAAAGAGCCTTTAGAAATTTCGATGGAATACCACACCCTACTCCTGTTTACGGTAGGTTTTGTGCAAATGATTCCAAATCAACAACTTGGACATTACGTAGCCGGTGGACAGGTTCCCGAATCAATTTTCAGTCTCTGACTGATTCACTACAGCCGGCGCTGTCACATCATGGGATTACCATATCATACGTGCCGATAGGGTTTCGGCGATGGGTCAGATCATGCACGGTTTGAAATAGACGGCACATACATGCCAACTAAGCGGGATTTTGCGTAGTTGGAGAGCACCAGATATTTT